>DATAOI010000089.1 GCA_036265815.1 Gemmatimonadales bacterium | reverse complement strand
CGCTCTACCTTCCGCTTTGAGGTGGACAGGTTTCCATTCCGACAATAGATCTGGAATGAACCAGGCCACCGGTGGACGGCGCATGGGGAGAGCTTTCATCTTCAGGATCGTGCTCGGGTTCGTCACGGGATGGGTCGCGGTCGGCTCCGCGCGGCGGGTGGACGCCTGATGCCGCCCTGTCCCCACTGTGGTGTCACTCAGGCGCCGGGCGTCGGACGCTGCCAGTTCTGCGGCGCCTCGCTCTTGGCTGTCAATCTGCGACGGATCCTTCTGTGGATCGCGATCGTCGGAGTCGGACTCGCGGTCGCGCTCTGGTTCCTCCGGCTGCGCTGAGCCCGCTCCAGCCGGCGCCCCGCTCTCATCGGTTCCCACTGGCGCCGGACCGGCCACATTAGGTAACATCAGCGCCGTCCGGGGGACCACACTTGCCTCCCGACGTGCAGTGCCCCTGCAGGAACGTCGCTTCAGATCGTGCGCTGAAGCACCTCGGCAAAGTCAGGCAATGACGTAACAGCGCTCTCCGACATGAGCGAGGCCCCCCCAGCACCTCCCGCCACCATCGTGGTGGTCGACGACGATCCCCATGTGCGCCGGATGCTGGAGCGTCTCTTCCGTCTGGAGGGTTACGACGTCAGGGTGGCCGAGGACGGGCGCGCGGCCCTCGGTCTGATCGAGGAGCTGCATCGTCCGGTCGATCTCCTCGTCACCGACGTCCGGATGCCGGACATGGGCGGCGAGGAGCTGATCGCAACCCTCTCCAACCGGCATGTCGTGCGGAACGTCCTCTTCATCACCGGTCTGGGGCACCTCTATGAGCCGCAGCGGAAGGACGTCGTCATTCTGGAGAAGCCGTTCCCAACGGCGGCCTTGTTCGCCAGGGTGCGGGAGCTGCTCGGCCCCGCTGGCGGGAAAGGACGCCATGGACTAGAATGATGGCCCAGTGTCGGAGGCCTCAAGTCTCCCGACTAGCCAGTTTGGACCAGTCCCGTTGGCCCCCAACCTCGATCGCCTCCGTCGGGTCTTGCCGATTGGCTGATCCGGCAGAAGATTTGCCGAGCCCCGCGCCGGGTCGTGCGGGGCCTTCTCCAGAGCGGGGGGTTGCATCCCGATGACAGAGAGTTTCGAGCAGCGCTCCATGACGCTGACGCTGCCGGATCTGGGCGTGTCGGATCTGGCCGC
Source organism: Gemmatimonadales bacterium (assembly GCA_036265815.1). Lineage (NCBI taxonomy): Bacteria > Pseudomonadati > Gemmatimonadota > Gemmatimonadia > Gemmatimonadales > Gemmatimonadales bacterium. The sequence continues at coordinate 11,602 of DATAOI010000089.1, read as the reverse complement.
CTTCGCCGGGGGCCAGGGTCATCCGAACTTTCCCTGCCTCTCCAGGACCCATAGCCCATCCAGCTGCGTGCCGTGCGTCGACTTCTCGCCCTGGCTGCGGGAGCGAGTCGGGTCGAATGACGCGGAGGCCGTGGGCGAGTACCTCTGGCATGTGCGCCAGGCCAATCCGGGCGTCGGCGAGACGTCCGAATATCTGCGCGCGCAGTATCACGGGCTGGGCCAGGCGCTGGTGGCTGCGGAGCTCGACACGTATCTGACCGGCGGCACCGCCGAGGCCTACCTCGACCTCAAGGTGGCGCTGATCATGCTCGCGGTACACGAAACCTTCTCCGGCTTCGTGATGACGGGGGAAGGCGGCGACTTTCTCGCTTCGGTCATGGCTGCGCACGCGCTCACTCTTCGCTCGGCTGATGTGCTGGTGGCTCGGCGCAACGCCTTCGTCACGGAAATGGGGCGCGAGATGAGCTTCTGGTCGAGCTGGCCGCCGCTCGACCCTGATTCCCTGATCTCACCCGTGCCTCCCGAGAACGAGCCGCTCGGCGAGATCCTCGCCGCGCTGGCCACCCTCCCGCTCGGTACCAGGGCTCACGCAGTCGACGCGCTGCGCCACCTCAGCGCGGAGGCGCGGGTCCCCCGGACGCTGGCGAGTCTGAGCCGCTACGACACCCGGAAGCGGGGGCTGGACGTCGCCGATTCGACCAACCGGATCCTCGCCACCGGCGTGGTGATCCCCGCGACCGACCTGGAGGCGTGGCTGGGTGGCTGGACTCGGCGGGATCTCCTCGGATTCCTGCGTCACGCCGGCGTGGGCGCCCGGAACTCGTGGACCAAGGAGCGGCTGGCGGAGGTGGCGCAGAACGACCATGCGGACGTGCTGCGTGGCCGGATGGCGGATTCCGGCGCCGTGGAGCTGGCGCCGAACTATGCCGAAGGGGCGCGCCAGCTCCGCCAGTACGTCGAGGCGGGGCGGGACACCTGGAGCGTGTGGCTCGGATTCGCCACCGGGGTGAGCTCGGTCTTCTAGATCAGCCCGCCTCGGCGGAGCCGGCCGATCTGGTCGTAGCGCTCCTCGTGGACCGCCAGGACTTCCTCGGGTGAGACCGTGGCCACGCCCGGCTTCCCCACCTCGACGCCCGCCGCATAGTTGGCCAGCTCGGCCGACTCCCGGATCGAGCCGCCCGCGGCCAACGCCGTGCCCATCCACGCCGTCACCGTGTCACCGGCGCCCGAGACGTCGTAGATCTGCCGCGCGATGCTGGGGATGTGGGTCAAGCTCCCGTCCTTCATCACCAGCACCATCCCTTCCGCCCCCAGCGTCACCAGCAGATTGTCCACGCGCAGCCGGGCGAGCACCTCGGGCAGTGCGTTCCCGTTCTGCAGGTCGACCGAGGCGCCCAGTGCCGACTCCAGCTCCCGTCGGTTGGGCTTGAACACCGTGGCACCGGCGTACTCGAAGAACTGGCGGAACTTGGGATCGACCACGATGGGGATGCCGCGCCGCCTGGCGACCTCCATCGCCGCCGTGATGAGCGGGGGCGCCAACGCGCCCTTGTTGTAGTCCTCCAGCAGCAGCGCGTCCGCATCGGCCAGCGCGTCGCGAGTCACCCGGATGAGCCGCGCCAGGTCCGCCCCGTCCAGCAGCGAATCCACTTCGTCGTCAATCCGCACGATCTGCTGGGCTCGGGCGATGATGCGGGTCTTCGAGGTGGTGGGCCGCTCGGCCACGGTGACGACGTGGCGGTCCTCCAGCCGGGCCACCGCGAGCTCCTGCCGGATCGCGGCGCCGTCCGCGTCATCGCCCACCGTGCCCACCAGCTGGCAGGCCGCGCCGAGCGCGGCGACGTTGGCGGCGACGTTGGCGGCGCCGCCCAGGGCGGCGTGGCGCTCGCGGACGGTGACCACCGGCACCGGCGCCTCGGGCGACAGGCGATCGGTCTCCCCGATCAGGTAGCGGTCCAGCATGATGTCGCCGACCACGACCACCCGACTGGTCTTCATCCGCGCGATCAAGTGGAGGATGCGTTCGCGCGTGAGCGGCGTGAGCCCCGATCTCATTGCAGCACCCCACGGCGGCTCAGTCCCAGCGTGGCCTGGAGCCGTCCCTCGAAACGGTCGACCGTCCGGCCCTCCTGGTGATCCGCGTTGACCACGTGATGGAACCCCGCGTTGGCGCTAAGGTCGAGCGGCCCCTGGCGGCCGCTCACGCCAAGGGCCGCGCGCCAGGTGCGCTCGACCACGCCGATGAAGATCTGTGGCGTCGCCCCCGCCTCGACTGCGGTAGCGGGAAACGGCAGGTTGATCGCGCCTTCTCCCTGGCGGAGCAGGGTGAGCTCGGGAGTGAAGAGCCATCCCGTGCCGCGGGGCAGCGACACCGTCGCCGTGAGCTGATCCTGATCGTCGAAGTTGCGGCCCAGGCCGACCCCCGCCTCGGTAAAGTTCTCGAACGGATTGAGCGTGCGGAAGGCCAGGCTGGACGCCTGGGTGTAGAGGACGCGCCATCCCAGGGTTCGCCCCAGCGGTCCGAAGGCCGAGACGGTGAACGCCCAGCGGCTCGGGTAGCGGTTCGAGCCGGAGGAGTTCTGGTACTGCAGATCGTCGATCCCGAGCTGCGCCTCGACGGTGGTCCGCCCGGCCACTCGCCAACCAGCGTCCAGTCCGAGGATGATGTTGCCGTTGTCGCCCAGGCCGTACTGATCGGCCAGGGTGAGCAGACTCACCGGATTGCGGAACCGGGCGTCGAACTCCCGGTCCTTTCCGGCGACGATGACCGTCTCCCAGAGGCCGACCCGCACCCGGTGGGACAGCCGGAGCCCGAAGCGGTGGGCGAAGTAGTAACGGTGGATCACGTCGCCCGCGGCGTCGCTGGTATCCTTGAGCGACCGGGCCAGCGCGTCGAGCCGAAGCGTCCGAGTTCCCAGGGTGAAGCCCGCCTCGACGCCGGAGTAGGCGTAGTTGCTGAGCCCGATCCCCGCGATGCCGACCGGACCCCAGTTGCGGTCCATCTGGCCGTAGAACACACTCCCGTACTTGAACTGGGCGCTCAGGTAGGCGTCGATCATTCGCCAGGCGAGCTCGAGATCCTTGCGGCCGGGCCACTCGGGGTCGTGCACGATGCGGGGCTCCGCCGCCGGACGGGCCGCCAGGGCAAAGCCGCCGATGGTGGCCTCGCCGGTGAAGTCCGCGTAGGGCCGGACCCCGTCGGGACCGAGCGGGTGCAGCACGTCCCGCCGCAGGTGGCTGTAGGCCTGCCCGCCCGCCCGCCCGGCGATCCGCCAGATATTCTCTCCCGGCGGATCGGCGAGACTCTGCCGCAGCGAGTGGATGAGCGTCGCTGAACGTCCGCAGCGCGGGGCGGCATCCTCGGACACCGTGTCGGCCGCCATCAGGACCCGCACGGCATCGATCCGCCGGAACGGCCGGATCATGGGCGATGGATCGTCGATGTCGCCTCGGGCGATGAGGTGCTCCAGCAACGGGAGCCGCGGGTCATCGAGGGGCAGGTAGGGTGAGGCCTGGGCGTTCATGCGCGATGGTGCCAGCGCGCCGGCCAGCGTGGCGGCGACGATGAGACGGCGCATGATGGCGGGCATGGGCGCGAAAGGTACGAAGAGGCAGGGGCAGAAGTAAGCCGCTATCTTCGAGCGGCGGGCTGCGTGGTCCGGATGCGGGCGCGCGGGAATCCGATGCGGGATCTCTCCTCATTCGAGGTAGGATGGGATGGCGAAACAAGACAGCCTCGATCCTCAGAGTCGCGATCTCGTGCGATTCGCCGCGGCGATCGCCCAGGGGTACGAGCCGGAGCTGCGCGAGCGTGTCGGCCCGCTGCGTTCCTCGCAGGTGCCGCCGGTGTGGGTCGAGGAGCTGATTCTCCAGTCGGTGCTCATGGTCGGCTATCCCCGGGCCCTCATCGCATTCGGGGTCTGGCGCAAGTTCAGCGGGGTGCCGGCGGCCGGTACTGACGAGGGCCAGGACTACGGTCAGGTCGCCGAGTGGACCCGCCGGGGCGAGGAGGTCTGCAGCGTCATCTATGGCGAGAACTACCGGAAGCTGCGCGAGAGCGTCAGAGGCCTTCACCCGGCCATCGACTCGTGGATGATCACCGAGGGCTACGGCCGCACCCTGGGCCGGCCCGGGCTCGACCTCATGCGCAGGGAGCTCTGCACGGTGGCGCAAACGGCGGTGCTGGAGGCCCCCAAGCAGCTCCACTCCCATCTCCGGGGGGCGCTCAATGCCGGTGCGTCGTTCGGCCAGATCGAAGGGGTGCTCTCCATCGTCAATCCGCTGCTCTCGTTCGATCAGTGGAAGAAAGTGAAGGAGCTCTGGCGCAGCGTGCGGGAAGGCTGGTCGCCGGGCAACTGATGTTCATCGATCGCGCGGTGGTGCGGGTCGCGGCGGGCACCGGTGGCTCCGGGGCATCCTCCTTCGCCCGCTTCAAGTACAAGCCCAAGGGCGGCCCCGACGGCGGTGACGGTGGCCAGGGCGGCAGCGTCTACGTCCGGGCCGACGCCAATCTCGCCACCCTGCTCGACTACCGCTATCGCACCGTGTGGAAGGCCGAGCGGGCGGAGCATGGCAGGGGGAAGACCCAGACCGGAGCTTCCTCGCCCGATGTCTTCCTTCCGGTACCGCCCGGCACAGTGGTGCGGGAGGCGGACAGCGGGCAGCTCATCGGCGAGGTGCTCCGCCCCGGCGATACGCTCCTGGTGGCTCGCGGCGGGCGGGGCGGGCGGGGCAACGCCCGGTTCGCCACTTCAACCCACCAGGCACCCCGCGAGTGGGAGCCCGGCGAAGAAGGCCAGGAGCGACAGATCGAGCTGGTGCTCAAGCTCATCGCCGATGTGGGCTTGGTCGGCGAGCCCAACGCCGGGAAGAGCACACTGCTTTCGGTGCTCTCCGCCGCCCGGCCCAAAATCGCCGACTACCCGTTCACCACACTGGAGCCCAACCTCGGCGTGGTGAAGCTCTCCGGGCACCGCAGCTTCGTGCTGGCCGATATCCCCGGCATCATCGAAGGCGCGCACCAGGGCAAAGGCCTCGGCCTGCGCTTTCTGCAGCACGTGGAGCGGACCCGGGTGCTGGCGTTTCTGGTGCCGCTCGACAGCTCGGAGCCGGAGGCCGTGTACCATCGGCTGCGGCAGGAGGTCCAGCTCTACAGCGAGGCGCTCGCGGCCAAGCCCCACATCGTCCTCCTCACCAAGCGTGATCTCCTGCCCGCGTCCGATCCGCTTCCGGAAATTTCCGCCCCGGATGCAGCGGGCGTGCTTGCCGTATCCAGCGCGGCCGGCCTGGGACTGGAGGAATTGAAGGGGTACTTCTGGAAGTTCGTGGAACACGCCAAGTCGGCCGAGCGGCCGGAGGCGGACGCCGCCCCGGGAGATCTATCCCAGGTTGCCGGCTACTGGGATTTCATGGACGACGAGTAGATGGACGACCAGCGACTCGCCTATCTGGCGCTGGCCCAGGTGCCCGGGATCGGCCCCGCCAGACTCGACGCTCTTCTCGCTGCCTTCCAGACCCCACTCGGCGCCCTCGCGGCGCCGTTCGAGCTTTTGGGCGCCTTGCCCGGCTTTTCTCGCGCCGCCGCCACCGCCCTCAAGAGCGCCTCGCCTGAGGACGGGAGACGCCTGGTCGAGGCCACCGAGCGCCTGGGCGGAAGAGTGCTCCTCAGCATAGACCCCGAGTTTCCCCCGGTCCTGCGCATCATTCCCGATCCGCCGCCGGTCCTGTTCGCGTTGGGCGACCTCCGTCTGCTGGACCCGCCGGCCGTCGCCATCGTGGGCAGCCGGGATCACACCGCCTATGGGGCGGAGGTGTGCCGGCTGCTCGCTTCGGAGGCCGCGGCCATGGGGGTCCTGGTGGTGAGCGGCATGGCGCGCGGGCTCGACGCAGTGGCGCACTGCGGTGCGCTCGATGCCGGCGGCAGCACCATCGGCGTGCTGGGCAACGGTCTCGGTGTGGTCTACCCGGCGGCCAACCGGGAGCTGTACGAGCGGGTCAGGGCGCGGGGACTGCTGCTGAGCGAATTTTCCCCTGGCGAGAAGCCCCACGCCGGCAGCTTTCCCCGGCGAAACCGGCTGATCAGCGGCCTCGCCCGAGTTACCGTGGTGGTTGAGGCCGCCGTCGGCTCCGGCGCGCTCATCACGGCCGGGACGGCGCTCGACCAGGGCCGCGAGGTGCTCGCGGTGCCAGGCCCGGTCACCAGTGCGGTGTCCGTCGGGTGCAATCGCCTGATCCGGGACGGTGCCACTCCTTTTCTCGAGCCGGTCGATCTGCTGCAGCACTATCCCGAGTGCGAGCGGGCCCTTCGCTTCGCTCAGGGTGACAAGCCCCAGCCGGCGAGCCCGGTCCAGATCACACCGCTGCCCGAGTCGCTCACTCACGAGGAGCGGGCGCTGGCCCTGCTCCTCGATGCCGCACCGCTGCATCTGGACGCGCTGGTGGCCCGATCCTCCCGACCCGCAGGTGACCTCCTTTCGCTGCTCTGTGGCCTCGAGCTGGCGGGTGTGGTCGAGCAGTGCCCCGGCCGGCTCTTCCGCCGGCGGTAAGACTGAGCCTCGAGCGTGCTCGGGGTAGATTTCCGGATGCACCTCTATCTCCACGTTCCCTTCTGCGCGCGGCGCTGCAGCTATTGCGATTTCGCCATCGCGGTCCGCCGCGAGACGCCCACCGACGCGTATGTGGAGGCGGTCTCGCGCGAATGGGAGCGTTGGCAGGACCACCCAGCCTGGGCCGCCGCTCCCGAAGTGAAGACAGTCTACTTCGGTGGGGGGACCCCATCACGACTCGATCCCGGCGGGATCGCGCGGATCCTGGAGCGCATCGCGGGCCGCCGTGAAATCGCTCCAGGCGCCGAGGTGACGCTGGAGGCCAATCCCGAAGACGTGACGCCGGCGGCCGCGGCCGCCTGGCGGGCGGCCGGCATCAACCGGATCTCTCTCGGCGTACAGTCGTTCGATCCGCTGGTGCTGCGGTGGATGCACCGAACCCATTCGGCCAAACAGGTGCCGGCGGCGGTGGAGATAATCCGCCAGGCCGGCATCGGGAGTCTTTCGCTCGACCTCATCTTCGGACTGCCGGCGTCGCTCCATCGGGACTGGGAGGGTGACCTGGCTCAGGCCCTGGCGCTGGAGCCCGAGCACCTCTCGCTGTACGGCCTCACCGTGGAGGAGCGAACCCCGCTGGACCGCTGGATTGCCCGGGGAGAAGTCGCCGCCGTGGACGAGCGGCGCTATGCGGCGGAGTTTCTCACCGCCCACGGGCGCGTGACCTCCGCCGGCTACGAGCATTACGAGGTCTCCAACCTGGCGCGCCCCGGGCATCAGGCGCGGCACAATAGTGCCTATTGGACCCGCGACTCCTTCATCGGTCTGGGGCCGGCGGCGCACAGCGGATTCGGAGCGTCACGCCAGTGGAACCTGCGGGATTGGACCGCGTATCTCGCGGCGGTGACGGCGGGGGAGAGTGCTGTGGTGGGGCAGGAGGAGCTGGATGCCGAAGCGGTGGCGCTGGAAGAGATCTATCTCGGGCTCCGCACCAGCAACGGATTGGCGGATGATCGCCTCCCGCTGGCAGCCCGGGAGCGATGGGAGCGAGAGGGCTGGGCGCAGTCCAGCCGCGGCCGGATCCGGCTCACGGCCGAGGGCTGGCTGCGCCTCGACGCCCTGACAGCCTCGGTCAGTGGATAGCGCCCGCCATCTCCCGACAGGTCTCGGCGCAACGGCGGCAGATCTCGGCGCAGGCGGCCATGTGGGGGTCTTCGCCCGCCCGGTCGCACTCATCGGCGCAACGGTCGCAGATGGCGGCGCACGCCTGGCAGGTGTGGGCGTGCAGCTCGGAGCCTCGGATCATGAAGTCCGCGCTGGTGGCGCAGATCTCGGCGCAGTCAAGCAGCAGCCGCACGTGGGTCTCCGCGATCGCCGCCTCACCCCGGAAGTGGCGGGCGGCGGTCTCCAGGCAGATCCGGTGACAGGTGGTACAGTTATCGATACAGTGCTCCATCTCCTGATTGGGATGGGTGCCGGGGTCACGGCTGGCCATATGTCCTCCAGATTCAATGAAGTCGGTGTTGGTTCGAGACTGGCGTCAGCGCTTTCTCACGGTAGGGCTCGCTGGAGCGGCGGTCAACCCGGGCTCGGTCCCGCGCTTCCGAGCGTCGCCGTAAGTCTTTATATTTTCGAGCTATGCCCATGCAGGATCAACTGAGTGAGCGGGAATTGCGGGTGCTGGAAGCCGTCGTCCAGACCTACATCGAGACCGCGGAGCCGGCCGGCAGCCAGACCATCGCGCGGCGGTTCGGCCTGGGCGTGTCGCCCGCCACCATCCGGAGCACGATGAGCGAGCTGGAGGAGAAGGGCTACCTCTTCCATCCCCATACCTCCGCCGGGCGGATCCCCACCGATCGCGCCTACCGGAGGTACGTCAACGAGATCATGCGCCTGGCGCCGCCCAGCCACGAGGCGCAGCACGCCCTTCGTACCGAGCTGACGGGATCACGCAACGCGGTCGAAGAGATCCTCCGGCGGGCGGCGCAGGTGCTGGGCGTGCTAACCCAGGAGCTGGGCGTGGCGGTAGCTCCGGCACTGAACGAGCTGGTCCTGGAACGGCTGGAGCTCGTGCCGGTCTCCTCGGAGCGATTGCTCCTGGTGTTCAATCTGGGCGGGGGTGTGGTACGCACTATTTTCGTCGAGGTGCCTGGCCGGCTCTCGCCCGAGTCAGTCCAGGACGTGGCCCGGGTCCTCAACGAGCGGCTGGCGGGGCTCACGCTCCAGGCCATCCGAACCAACTTGCCCGAGCGGCTGCGCGACGCGGCAAGCTCCAGCAAGGGCGGCGAGCTGTTCAACATCTTCATCGCCGAGCGGGAGGGGATCTTCGGCCTGCCGGAGGAGGGGAGCGCGGTCGTGCTGGGCAGCGCGCAGATGCTGGCGGAGCAGCCCGAGTTCGCCTCCAACTCGAGGATGCGGGAGCTGCTCCGGCTCACCGAGGGGCGCGATCTCCTCAAGGAGGCGCTGGTGCTGCGCCGGCAGCGGGGGCTCTCGATCACCATCGGCGCGGAGAATTCGGACGCGCGGCTGAACGAGTTCACCCTGGTCACCGCCTCCTATGAAGCCGGCGACCTCAAGGGCGTCATCGGCGTCATGGGGCCGACCCGCATGCCCTACGACAAGATCATCGGGCTGGTGGAGCACACCAGCCGCTTGGTGGAGGGACTGCTGGAGTGAGTGACTTCTATACCCTGCTCGGCGTGCCGCGCGATGCTCCCGACGGTGAGATCAAGAAGGCCTACCGGAAGCTCGCGATGGAGTTCCATCCCGACCGCAACGCGGCGCCCGACGCGGAGGCGAAGTTCAAGGAGATCACCGAGGCCTACGAGATCCTCCGCGATCCCCAGAAGCGCGCCGCGTACGACCGATACGGCAAGGCCGGGGTCGGTGCCGGCGCTGGGGGATTCGGATTCCACCACGTCGACCTGAGCGAAGCGCTCAACATCTTCATGCGCGATTTCGGCGGGTTGGGCGGGCTGGAGTCCATCTTCGGCGCGGGCCAGCGCGCCGACAACCGCCGGGGCCAGGACGTGCGGGTGCACGTGCGGCTCACGCTGGGCGAGGTGGCGAGCGGGGTCAAGAAGTCCGTCAAGTTCAAGTCGCTGGAGCGCTGCACGGTGTGCGAGGGGAGCGGGGCCAAGCCGGGCACCCGTCCCGCGACCTGCTCCACCTGCGGCGGCAGCGGCGAAGTCCGACGTGCGGCGCGGAGCATGTTCGGCCAGTTCGTTTCGGTTTCGGCCTGCCCGACCTGCGGTGGCGAAGGCGCGGTGGTGCAGCATCCCTGCGAGGCATGCCGCGGCGAGGGACGGGTGCGGACCGACAAGACGGTCGCCGTCGAGATTCCGGCCGGAGTCTCCTCCAACAACTACCTGACATTGCGGGGCCAGGGGGCGGCGGGTCCACGGAACGGCCCCGCCGGCGACCTGCTGGTGATGCTGGAGATCAAGGACGACGACCGCTTCGAGCGCCAGGGAGACGATCTCTTCTTCGATCTGCCGCTCTCCTTCTCCCAGGCGGCGCTGGGCGGTGACTTCGAGGTGCCGACGCCCTACGGTGCGGAGCGGGTGCGCATTCCGGCCGGGACCCAGCCGGAGACCGTGCTCCGCCTCAAGGGGCGCGGCCTCCCGGTGCTGGGACAGTCGCGCAAGGGAGATCTGCTGGTTCGGATCCACGTCTGGACACCGGAGCGCCTGAGTGAGGAGCAGGAGCGGCTCTTCCGGGAGCTCGCCAAGCTGGAGGGCGAGCCGCCCACCCGGTCGCCCGGCTTCTGGTCCAAGCTGAAGGAAGCGCTCGGCGCATGACCTGGTGGGCCGTCGATGTCCGCACCCCGGCGGAACACCGGGAGCGCACCAGCGCCTGGCTGGTGGCGCACACCGGTCACACGGTGGAGGAGCGGAACGATGGCACCCTGGTCACCTTCGCCGAGGACGAGCCCGCCGCCACCGCGCTCATCGCCGCGTTATCGGCGGCGGAGGGCGGGCCGGTGGACGCGCAATCGCGGCCGCTCGAATCGGTCGACTGGAGCATCCGGTGGCGGGAGGGGCTCGGCTCGCGGCGCTTCGGCCGGCTCATCGTGATGCCATCGTGGATTACGGGGGACGCGGATCCTGACGCGACGACCGTGGTGCTGGACCCGGAGAACGCGTTCGGAAGCGGGGAGCACGGCTCTACGCGCGCCGCCCTCGTCCTGCTCGAGCGGTACCTGCACGCCGGCGATCGCGTGCTCGATCTCGGCAGCGGGAGCGGGATTCTCGCGATCGCCGCGGCCAAGCTGGGTGCCGCCCGCGCCATCGGCATCGACAACGACGCCGAGGCCACAGTCGTCGGCCAGCGCAACGCGGAACGGAACGAGGTTCGCGGCGTGGTAGAGTTCCTCGACGGAGACGCCGCCGACCTGACCCGTCTGCTCGGCCCGGCCGACCTGGTGCTCTCGAACATTCTCCGCACGGTGAACGTCGCCTTGCTACCGGCCATCGGACCGGCGCTCCGGCCCGGTGGGCTGGGGATCTTTTCCGGGATGGAAGTGGCAGAGTCGGACCTCTTCCGGCCCGCGCTGGCCGGGGCGGGGTTCGAGATCCAGGAGGAGACGGCAGACGCCGGCTGGTGGGCGGTGGCGGCGGCGCACCCGTGATTACCGTGCTCGTGCCCGCCGGCGCTCATCCGGCGGGGTCGCGAGCGCCAATCGACGAGAACGAGGCGCACCACCTCCGGGTGCGGCGGGTGGAAGCGGGGGACCCGGTCGGATTGCGCGACGGCGCCGGACTGATCGGCACGGGGCGGGCGGTGCAGGAGGGGCAGTCCTGGCTGGTGGAGGTGGACGCGGCGGCCGCGGCACCCCGGCCGGCGGAGCTCATCCTGGCGGTCGGCGCGGGTGATCGCGAGCGGTTCGTCTGGCTGGTGGAGAAGGCAACTGAGCTGGGGGTCACCACCGTCGTGCCGCTCCTGACCGAACGGACCGCTGGAGTCGCCACCCGGGTGCGCGAGCAGCATCTGCCGAAGCTCCGGCGCCACGCCCTCGAGACGCTCAAACAATGCGGCGCCGCGTGGGCGCCGATGGTGGA
>DATAOI010000088.1 GCA_036265815.1 Gemmatimonadales bacterium | reverse complement strand
CGTGCCGACCAACCTGTCTTCCACGAGTCGTTCAGCCATTCACCGGATCGTCACGCTGGCCCTCGGGCAGCCGGCGGTCGTGCTCGCTGTCGCAGTCATCACGGCGGCGGTCGGCACCTGGTCATTCTCACGACTCCCGGTGGACGCCTACCCCGACATCGCGCCACCGATGGTCGAGATCGTGACTCAATGGCCGGGTCAGGCCGCCGAGGAGGTCGAGCGTCTCATCACGGTCCCTATCGAGACCGAGATGAACGGGCTGCCCAATCTCGACGTCGTCCGCTCGATCTCGCTGTATGGGCTCTCGGACGTCCGGCTGGTCTTTAAGGATGGCACCGACAACTATTTCGCGCGCGAGCGCGTGTTCGAGCGGCTGCGTGACGCGGAAGTGCCGGATGGTGTCACCCCGGATGTGGCTCCGCTCTTCTCCCCCTCGGGACTGGTGTACCGCTACGTTCTGCAGAGCCCTGACCGCTCCCCAATGGAGCTCAAGACGATCCAGGATTGGGTGCTCTCGAAGGCCTACAAGGCGGTGCCGGGCGTGGCCGACCTGTCGGGTTTCGGGGGACAGACGATGCAGTATCAGGTCGTCCTCGACCCTACCAAGGTGGCCGGGGCCGGACTCTCGGTTCCGGCAATCGCCGAGGCGCTCGGGGCCAACAATGGCAACGCTGGTGGCGGGTTCTACTCTGAGGGGGGGCAGTTCTTCTATGTGCGCGGCCTTGGCCGGCTGCGCACGCCGGAGGACATCGGGGAGATTGTGCTGGCGGTCAAGAATGGCACCCCGATTCTCGTCCGCGATGTCGGCCAGGTAGTCATCGGGTACGCGCCCCGCCTGGGGCAGTTCGGGTTCAACGACCGGCTGGACGCCGTCGAAGGCGTCGTGCTGATGCGAACCGGGGAGCAGGCGCAGATCGTGCTCCAGCGAGTACAGACCAAAACGGAGCAGCTGAATCGGCTGGTGCTCCCGAAGGATGTGCGCATTGTCCCGTTCTACGACCGGAGTGACCTGATCCGGCTGACCACCCGGACGGTGGAGGACAACCTGCTCCGGGGCATTCTCCTCGTGGTCGTAGTCCTGATCTTCTTTCTGTTCGATGCCCGGTCGGGGCTAATCGCCGCCGTGACGATCCCACTCTCCCTTCTCTTCGCGTTCATCTGTCTCAACCTGCGAGGCATTCCGGCCAACCTGCTCTCCATTGGCGCCATCGACTTCGGGATTCTGGTGCACGGTTCGGTGGTGATGGTGGAGAACATTTACCGTCGCCTGGCAATCCGCCACGGTACCCGGTACTCCATACAGGAGGTGATCGCGGAAGCGGCCTCGGAGGTGGATCGGCCGGTGGTCTACGCGGTCGCGATCATCGTCGCGGGGTTTTTGCCGATCTACGCGCTCTCGGGCCCGTCGGGCAGGCTATTCCGACCCATCGCCGACACGACCATCTTCGCCCTCGTGGGTGCGCTGGCGCTGACCTTGACTCTCATTCCAGTGTTGTGCGCGCTGTTCCTCCGGGGAGGGGTGCGCGAGCGCAGAAACGTCGCGTTCGAGGCGGTGCATCAGACCTACACCCTGGTGCTCGACTGGTGTCTGGCGCGGCCGCGCGTCACCGTGCTGGCATCGCTCGCGGTATTCGGAGCGTCCCTCCTGCTCGCGGCCGGAATGGGGGCCGAGTTCATGCCGCACCTCGACGAGGGGGCGCTCTGGGTCAGGGCCACCATGCCTGCGACCATCTCGCTCGAGGAATCAGGCAAGTTGGTTCCCCAATTCCGTCAAATCCTCCGGGGGTTCCCTGAAGTGACCGTCGTCGCCTCCGAGCACGGGCGTCCGGACGACGGCACCAATCCGATTGGCTTCTTCAACGCGGAGTTCTACGTCGGCCTCAAACCGTATGACGAGTGGCACGGCCCCTACCACAGGAAGGCCGACTTGATTGCTGCCATGAATCGCAAGCTGTCGGTCTTCCCGGGAGTGAGCTTCAATTACACGCAACCGGCGGAGGACGCTGTCGACGAGGCCGAGACCGGACTCAAGAGCGCCCTGGCGGTGAAGGTGTTCGGCCCTGATCTCCAGGTATTGGAGGCGAAGGGGCGGGCGATCGAGCGCGTGCTGCACGGTGTCCGCGGCATGAACCGGATCACTGTGGTGGAGGAATTGGGGCAGCCCAGTCTCACCATTCAGATCGATCGGGGCAAGATTGCGCGCTATGGCATCAACATGGCCGACGTGAATGGGCTGATCGAAGCGGCGGTCGGTGGCGTGGCCGCGACATCGGTGGTGCAGGGAGAGAAGTCCTTCGACCTGGTCGTCCGGCTGGCTCCCAGCTTCCGTGAGACGCCGGAGCAGATCGGGGGGATACTCGTCGCCGCGCCGGAGGGCCAACAGATCCCGCTGCGCGAGCTCGCGTCCATCGGTGTCACCAGTGGGGCCTCGTTCATCTACCGCGAAGACAACTCCCGGTACATCGGCGTCCAGTTCGCAGTGGAAGGGCGGGATCTCGCCAGCACCGTTCAGGATGCTGAGCGTGCGGTGCGTGCTGCCGTACCCCTTCCGCCGGGGTACCGGGTGATCTGGGGTGGCGAGTACGAGGAGTACACCGCGTCACGGACGCAGCTCGCGGTGGTCCTGCCGCTCACTATCGGCCTCATTTTCGTGCTGCTGTTCGCCCTGTACCGTAATTTCAGCTTCCCCTTCATCACCGTCCTCGGCGTGGTGCTCTCCGCGCCGGTGGGGGGCCTGGTTGCACTGGCGCTGAGCGGGACGCCGTTCTCCGTGTCATCCGGTATCGGGTTTCTGGCGCTCTTCGGGGTCTCGGTGCAGACGGCCGTGGTGTACATCTCGTATGCCAACGAGCTCCGGCTCGGCGGCCTCGGTATCAGAGAGGCGACCCGCGAAGCCGCCCTTCAGCGGCTTCGGCCGATCATGATGACCGCCTTGGTGGCCGCGCTTGGCCTCTTGCCGGCAGCCCTCTCCACCGGCGTCGGTTCCGACGCTCAGCGCCCGTTCGCCCTGGTCATCGTCGGTGGCCTTTTCTCGCGCCTCCTGATCAGTGTGTTTCTCACGCCGGTGCTCTACGCCTACGCCAGCAAGGAAGGGGAACGCCTGGAAGTCTGAGGCACAGGGGCTCGGCCTCCGCCTCGCCGTGGCTGGCGCTGTCCACCGGCAACTGAAACCAGCCCGGATGGACTCTCGAGACCACCCTGCCCGGCAGGGCGGGCCGTTTTTCGCGAGTTGCGCAGCCTCGCGGCCGACAGTAGCTTCCCGCCCCGATGCCCTCCCGTTCTCCTCTCCTGGACGACCGCGCGCTCGGCCGGACCCTGGTGCGCATGGCTACTGAGATCGTCGAGCGCTGCCGCGGCACCGAGGACCTCGTCCTGGTGGGGATTCAACGGCGGGGTGTGGAGCTCGCCGACCGGCTCAAGCGGCTCATCGATCAAGCGGAAGGCTCCGCCGTCCCCTCCGGGAAGCTCGACATCACGCTCTATCGCGACGATCTCCAGACGGTCGGGCCTCGCCCGGTGGTGGGCGAAACCCAGCTTCCCGACCTGGACGGCAGAACGATCGTCATCGTGGACGACGTGCTCTACACCGGCCGCACCGTGCGGGCCGCGCTCGACGAATGCGCGGATTTCGGGCGGCCTCGCCGCATCCTGCTCTGTGTGCTGATCGATCGCGGCGGCCGGGAGCTGCCGATCCAGGCGGACATCGTGGGCACCACCGTGAGCGTCGCGCCGGGCGACCGGGTCGACGTCTTCGTCTCCGAGCTCGACGGCCGCGATGCCGTCGAGCTGGTCCGGGAAAGCTGAGGTGACCGCCGCGCCGAGCCTGGGCAAGGACCTGGTGGGCCTGGAGCCGTTGAGCCCGGCGCAGATCCAGCTCATCCTCGATACGGCGGAGCCGTTCAAGGCGGTCAGCGAGCGGCCCATCAAGAAGGTGCCGGCCCTCCGCGGCAAGACCATCGTCAATCTCTTCTTCGAGGCGTCCACCCGCACCCGCATCTCCTTCGAGTTCGCGGAGAAGCGCCTGAGCGCCGACACGGTGAACGTGGCCTCGGCCGGCAGCTCGGTCAGCAAGGGCGAGACCCTGGTCGACACGGCGCGCAACCTCGAGGC
This sequence comes from Gemmatimonadales bacterium, assembly GCA_036265815.1. Lineage (NCBI taxonomy): Bacteria > Pseudomonadati > Gemmatimonadota > Gemmatimonadia > Gemmatimonadales > Gemmatimonadales bacterium. The sequence goes on along the minus strand of DATAOI010000088.1, from coordinate 39,446 downwards.
GATGCGGATCGACATGGTGGTAATCCGCCACGGCGCGTCCGGGGCGGCGCAGTTCCTGGGGCAGCGGATCCGCTCGAACGTGATCAACGCCGGCGACGGGAAGCACGAGCACCCGACCCAGGGCCTGCTGGACATGCTGACCTTGCGCGACCGGTTCAAGCGGCTCGCGGGCCTCAAGGTCGCCATCTGCGGCGACATCCTGCACAGCCGGGTGGCCCGCAGCAACATCTGGGGCCTCACCAAGCTCGGCGCCGAGGTCGGGGTCTGCGGGCCCGCGACGCTCCTGCCTCGCAACGTCCAGGAGCTCGGCGTCACCATCCTGCCGCGGATCGAAGACGCGATCCAGTGGGCCGACGCGCTGAATGTCCTGCGACTCCAGCTGGAACGGATGCAAGGCGGGTTTCTTCCCTCGCTCCGGGAATACAACCGGGTGTTCGGCGTGACCACCGAGCGGCTGGGCAAGGCGCCCAAGGACCTGCTGATCCTCCACCCCGGCCCGATGAACCGCGGCGTCGAGATCGACAGCGACGTGGCCGATGGCCCCCATAGCGTGATCCTGCCCCAGGTCACCAACGGCGTGGCAGTCCGCATGGCCGTGCTGTACCTGCTGGCCGGCGGCTCGCCCGATTGGGCCAGCCAGGCCGGTGGCGGGGCAGGGGGCGCCGACTGATGCCGCACCCGATCCTGGTGCGGGGTGGGCGGATCATCGATCCGGCGAACGGTATCGATCGCACGGCCGACCTGTTGCTGCAGGACGGCAAAGTCGAGGCGATCGACCAGAACCTCGGCTGTCCCGACGGCGCCCTCGTGGTCGAGGCGGGGGGGAAGGTGGTCTCGCCCGGACTCATCGATCTGCACGTCCACCTGCGCGAGCCGGGGCAGGAGGATCTGGAGACGGTGGCCACCGGGGCGATGGCCGCCGCGGCCGGCGGCTTCTCCGCCGTGTGCGCCATGCCCAACACCGATCCGGTGACCGACAACCAGGCGGCCGTGGGCTTCATCGTGAGCCAGGCGCAGCGGGCGTCGAAGGCGCGGGTCTACCCGATCGGCGCGATCTCACTGGGGCAGGAGGGTCGCCAACTCGCGGAGTTCGGGGAGCTGGTCGGGGCCGGCGCGGTGGCGGTGAGCGACGATGGCAAGCCGGTGGTCTCCAGCCACCTCATGCGGACCGCCCTGGAGTACGCCCGCACGTTCGGCATTCCGGTGGCGGACCATTGCGAGGATCCGACGCTCGCGGCCGGCGGCGTGATGCACGAGGGGCTGATCTCCACCCGGCTGGGTCTCAAAGGCGTGCCGGCTGCCGCGGAAGAGATCATGGTGGCGCGGGACATTCTGCTGGCCGAGCTGACCGGCGGCCACGTTCACTTGTGTCATATGTCGACCCGGGGCTCGGTGGAGCTGATCCGGCGCGCCAAGGAGCGGGGAATCCGGGTGACGGCGGAAGCGTGTCCCCACCACTTCACGCTGACCCACGAGGCCTGCGAGGACTACAACACCAACGCCAAGATGAGCCCGCCGCTCCGGGAGCCGGAGGACCGCGAGGCCGTCCGCCAGGCCCTGCGCGATGGGACCATCGACGTCATCTGCACCGATCACGCGCCCCACCACTATGATGCCAAGGAGCGCGAGTTCGACGACGCGCCCAACGGCATCATCGGACTGGAGACGGCACTGGGGCTCGCCATCACGGAGCTGGTCGGCACCGGACTGATCGACCTGCCGACCCTGATCCTGCGGATGAGCGCCACGCCGGCCCGCATCTTCAACCTGCCCGGCGGCTCCCTGGCGCGCGGGGCCACGGCCGATGTGGTGGTCCTCGACCCGACGGCGGAGTGGGTGGTCGAGCCCGGTACCTTCTTCTCCAAGAGCCGGAACACGCCTTTCGGCGGGCGCCGGCTCCGGGGACGCGCGGACCTGACCATCGTGCGGGGTCAGGTCGTCTTCGATCGCGCGGGGTGAACGCGGCACACCTGTCCCCAGGGCGCGACCGAATTTAGATTTGCATGTGCTCCCGAATCACCCTGCTGACGGGCAAAGTGCCGGCGGTCCCGTGTGACCTCGAGCGGCTGAGAGGAAGCCCCATGGCCAAACCGACCTCGGAAACCGATTCCATCATCGAAGCCCTGCTGCAGCAGCGGGCCCAGTACGAGCAGTGGTTGGCCCGGCTCGACTCCGCCGCGGACAAGGCGCCTCCCGGCGTCCGCCAAAAGGTGCGCGCGGACTACGAGTCCCGCCTCCGCGGCGTCATCGACCAGCTTCGGGGCCATAGCGCCAGCATCGCCGCGGAGCTCCAGCGGCACCAGTCGCACCAATCGGAGCTCGACCGGGAGCGGCGTCATGCCGACGAGGAGCTGGCCGAGGCCGAGGTGCGGCATACCGTCGGCGAGTACGCGGAAGACGAGTGGCGCCGGATCGCCGACGACAGCCGCAACCGGCTCGACCGCCTGCGCAGCGAGCTGCGGATCGTGGGCGACGAGATCGCCCGGTTGGCCGAAGTACAGGCCCTGATCACGACCAGCCCAGCCCGCCCGGCCGAAGTGGCCCGCCCAGTGGAGGCGGCGCACCCGGTCGAGACGCCGGCTCCGCCGCCGCCGCCACCGCCCGAGCCGGTGGTCGAGCGGGCGCCCCCACCACCCCCGGCTCCCGAGCCGGCGCCTGCTCCCGAGCCCTCGGCCGTCTCGGTCCGCCCGGACCCCCGGTCCGCCCCCCGGCCGCCACGCCCGCGGGAGCCGGAGCCGGCCGCGCCGAGTGACGAGCTGGCGTTCCTCAAATCGGTCTCGGACGAGGAGCGGAAGCCCGCACCCGCTCCGCGGCGGCCGAGCAATCCGGGTGGCGCCAGCTCAGCGGCGGTACACCAGGCGGCGCCCGGGAAGCCCGGCGCTGCGGGCGTGGCCAAGACCCTCAAGTGCGGCGAGTGTGGCACGCTCAACCGTCCGACCGAGTGGTACTGCGAGCGCTGCGGAGCCGAGCTGGCCGGTATCTGAGCGCCGTACCGGCAAACGAAAAGGGGCCCGACCATCAGGTCGGGCCCCTTTCGACAGATACCAGAGGCGGCTACTTGCCCCCGGCCACCAGCTTGGCCAGGCGGCTCTTGTGCCGGGCGGCCGCGTTGGGATGAATCAGCCGCTTGCGGCCCGCGCGATCGATGAGGCGCGCGGCTTCGGCATAGGCCGTCTTGGCCTCGTCCCCGGCCGTGCTCCGGACCTTCTTGATGGCGGAACGGAGCTGGCTCCGCTGAGTGCGGTTGAGCACCGCGTGAGTCTTGCCTTGGCGCATGCGCTTCTTGGCGGACTTGATTCGGGGCACGACGACCTCGGCTGAACGGAGAACGCGATCCGGCGATGGGGCCGGAAATGAGCGGCGTAAGTTAGGCACCAGCCGGTGCAAGGTCAAGCGGCACGCCGCTTTGACTTGGCTTTCCTGGTGGTGTAACCTTCTGCCCTCCCGACCGACAGGACCGCACCCCTGGAATCTCAGTTGAGCGACTTCATCCTCGCGCTCCCGATGCTGATCTTCGCGATGGTGGCGCACGAGTACGCCCATGCCATCACCGCGCTGCACCAGGGGGACGACACGGCGTACTCGCTCGGGCGGGTGACGCTCAATCCGCTGCCGCATATCGATCCGGTGATGAGCCTCCTGATGCCGACCGCCCTCTGGTTCCTCTCCGGCGGCCGCTTCACCTTCGGCGGGGCCAAGCCGGTGCCGGTGAACTCCCGGAAGTTCCGGAACTTCCGCCGGGGCGACATCATCGTCTCGGCGGCCGGGGTGACGACCAATCTCTTTCTGTCGCTGCTCTTCTCGCTGCTGTTCGTGCTCGTCGGCCTGGCCGCCCGCGGCCTGCCGGCCGGCACGGCCGCGTTCGACACCGCGCAGCGGATGATGGTCTACGGCATCTGGCTCAATCTCATCCTCTGCTTCTTCAACCTCATTCCCGTCCCGCCGCTGGATGGCTCGCACCTGCTCTACCACGTGTTGCCGCCCCGCGCGGGGGCCTGGTACCGCGGACTCAACCGCTTCGGCTACCTGCCGCTCTTCGCGCTGATGTTTCTCTTCCGGCCGGTGATGGGCATCCTGCTCACCCCGGCCTTCAAGATGATGAACTTTCTGGGCGGATTGATCGCTCCGTACCAGGTCGGTCCGGGAGCGAACATCTTTTCATGACTGCCTCCGAGGCCCCCACCACCGCGCTTGGCGCCGGCCCCGGCTTCGTGGTCCAGCTCGACGCCTTCTCGGGGCCGCTCGACCTGCTGCTGCACCTCCTCAGGGAGGAGCAGATCGAGATCGCGGAGATTCCGATCGCCCGCATTGCCGACCAGTTCCTCTCCGCCATCCAGGACCTCGGCCTCAACCAGGCCGCCGACTACCTGGACATGGCGAGCCGGCTGGTGCGGCTCAAGGCCCAGATGCTGCTCCCCCGCCGCTCCGAGGAGGACGGCTGGGAGGACCCCCGCGCGGAGCTGGTGCGCCGGCTTCTGGAGTATCAGCAGATCAGGGAGATCGCGATCTGGCTGGGCCGGGCCGCGGAGCGACGATCGGAGCAGTTGGTCCGCGGCTTCCTGCCGCCCGCGCCGCCGCTCCCGCCGGTGCCGCTGACGCTCGATCTGCTGGAGATGCTCCAGGCGGTGGAGCGCGTGGTCGCGGCGATTCCCTCGCCGGTGCTGCACCGGGTGGTGGCCCGGCCGCTCGACGTCGAGACCGCGACCCGGCGGATCGAGCAGCTCCTGGAGGAGCGCGAGGAGATCGGCTGGCTCGATGCCCTGGGTTCCCGACCGACCATCGTCGATGTGCTCTCCACCCTGCTGGCGCTGCTGGAGCTGGCCAAGCGGGGGACCCTTCGTCTCGTCCAACCGGCCGCGTTCGCGCCGATGGTGATCGCCCGTGACCCCGCTCGCTCAGCTGCTTGAGGCGGCGCTCTTCAGCGCCAGCCGCCCGCTCACCATCGAAGAGCTCTCCACCCTGGAGCAGGAGGCCACGCTCGCCGACCTGCGGATGGCCCTGGAGCAGGTCCGCGAGCATTACGACTTCGAGCAGCACGGCGTGGAGCTGGTGGAGATGGCGGGTGGCTACCAGATCCTCACCCGGCCGATCCATGCCGCGGCCATCGAGCGGGCCCACTTCTCGGTCCGCACGCCCAAGCTGAGCGCGGCGGCGCTGGAGACGCTGGCGGTCATCGCGTACCGCCAGCCCGTGGGCCGGTTGGAGATCGAGGAGATCCGCGGGGTCTCGGCGGGCGGGGTGCTGCGGCTGCTGCAGGAGCGCGGGCTGATCGAGGTAGTGGGCCGGGGCGAGGCCCTGGGCCGCCCGCTGCTCTACGGCACCGCGCCCATGTTCCTGGAGCTGCTCGGCCTCCGCGACCTGGCCGACCTGCCGCGGGCCGAGGAGCTCACCATCGCCTTGCGGCCGCACCATCCCGAGCCCGAGGCGACGGATGACGCGGCCGCCTACGTCGAGGCCGAATCGTGAGCGAGATGCGGCTCCAGCGGGCGCTCGCCCGGGCGGGAGTCGCCTCGCGGCGGGCCGCGGAGCAGCTCATCACCGACGGCCGGGTCCGGGTGGATGGGAAGGTGGCGGAGCTGGGCAGCAAGGTCGATCCTCAGCGGCAGCGGATCACCGTCGGCGGCCGCGCCGTCAAGGTGCAGGCCCGGCGCTGGCTGGCATTCCATAAGCCGCTCGGCGTGGTCACCACCGCCAGCGATGAGGAAGGCCGCCGGACGGTCTTCGATTTCATCCCCGACCATGCGGGCCTCACCTATGTCGGCCGGCTGGACGTGACTACCACGGGGCTCCTCCTGCTCACCACCGACGGCGAAGCGGTGCACCGTCTCACCCATCCGCGGTATCACGTCCCCCGGCGCTACACCGCGCTGGTGCACGGCCGACCGACCGGCGAGATCGGCCAGGCGGTGCGGGAGAAGATCGTGATCGACGGGCGGCCGGTCGCGCCGCTCGAGGTCCGGGTGCGGCCCGGCACCGATGGACGCAGCATCCTGGATGTCACCCTGCAGGAAGGCCGCAATCGGATCGTCCGCCGGTGGTGCGAAACGATGGGACTCAAGGTCGAGCGCCTGGCGCGGCTCTCCTTCGGCCCCGTGCGCCTGGGTGATCTGCCGCCTGGAGGGTACCGCCCGCTGACACCCAAGGAGGAAGCGGCGCTCTACAAGGCGATCCGGATGACGCCGGACGAAGGTGAAACCGAGAGGGGCCCCGGGGCGTCCAGGAAGTAGCATTGGAAAGGGCGCTCCCGCCGGGCAGATGCCACCCCGATCCCGACTATCTTTCCCAGACCCAACTCCAGGAGCCAGCGAGCGTGAGCGCGCCGAAGCTGACCGAGAAACCGGCCGAGACGCTGCCGGTGCCGCGTATCCTCAAAGAGGTGTCCCGGCGCATCGTGGGCCAGGATGCCATGGTGGAGCGGCTGCTCGTGGGGCTGCTCACCGGGGGCCACATCCTGCTCGAAGGGGTGCCGGGGTTGGCCAAGACGCTGGCCGTACGCACGCTCTCCGAGGTGATTCACGCCTCCTTTTCCCGCATCCAGTTCACGCCCGACCTGCTCCCCGCCGATCTGATCGGCACCATGGTGTTCGACCAGAAGAGCCAGGAGTTCAACGTCAAGAAGGGACCGGTTTTCGCCCAGATCATCCTGGCGGACGAGATCAACCGCGCCCCGGCCAAGGTCCAGGCCGCGCTGCTGGAAGCGATGCAGGAGCATCAGGTCACCATCGGCGGCACCACCTATCGGCTGGAGGAGCCGTTCCTGGTTTTGGCGACCCAGAATCCGATCGAGAACGAGGGCACCTATCCGCTCCCCGAGGCGCAGCTCGACCGATTCATGCTGAAGGTCCGGGTCGGCTACCCCAGCCGGGATGAAGAGAAGGAGGTCCTGCTCCGGATGAGCGGAGGGCAGGAGATCCCGGTGGAGCGCCTGCTCCATCCGGACGACATCCTGACCGCGCGCGCCTCGATCGCGCAGCTCTACATGGATCAGAAGGTGGTGGACTACATCGTGGACCTGGTGCGCGCCACCAGAGAACCTTCGGCCGTCGGACTCAAGGATCTTCAGCCGCTCATCGCCTTCGGCGGGTCGCCCCGGGCGTCGATCGCGCTGGCCCAGGCGGCCCGCGCGCACGCGTTTCTTCGGGGGCGCGCCTACGTCGTCCCCGAGGACGTGCGCGCGCTCGCGCCCGACGTGCTCCGCCACCGGATCGTGCTCACCTTCGAGGCGGAGGCCGAGGACGTGACCACCGACGACGTGGTGACCAAGGTGCTCGCCGCCCTGAGGGTGCCGTGAAATGCCCGCCGTTTCTCCCGAAATCCTCAAGCAGGTAAAGGGCATCGAGCTCCGCACCCGCGCCCTGGTCGGCACATTGTTCGCGGGGGAGTACCGCTCCGTGTTCCGGGGGCAGGGGATGGAGTTCGCCGAAGTCCGGGCCTATCAGCACGGGGACGACTTCCGCGCCATCGACTGGAACGTCTCCGCCCGGCTGGCGAGCCCCTACGTGAAGACGTTCACCGAGGAGCGCGAGCTCACCCTCATGCTGCTGGTGGATCAATCGGGCTCGACCCGCTTCGGTGAGCCCGTCACCAAGGCCGGGCTCGCCGTCGAGGTGGCCGCCGTGCTGGCGCTGGCTGCGGCCTACCACAACGACCGGGTGGGCGCCCTCCTCTTCGCCGATGAGGTCGAGCAGGTCATCCCCCCGGCCAAGGGTCGCCGGCACGCGCTCCGGGTGATCCGCGATCTGGTCGCGTTCGAGCCGGCGGGCCAGCGAACCAATCTCGCCGCCAGCCTCTCCTACACCAGCCGGCTGCTGCGCCATCGCAGCATCGTCGTGATTCTCTCCGACTTCATCGCCGCCGGATGGGACCGCCCGCTGCGCCGGCTGGCTGCGCGCCACGAGGTGGTGGCGATCACGGTGGACGATCCGCGCGAGCACCACCTGCCGGAGTCCGGCTGGATCGAGATGCTCGATGCGGAGTCGGGCCGCCGGGTGCTGATCGACACCGGCAGCCGCGTGGTACGGGAGCAGGTCCGCGCGCTCGCCGAGCGCCGGCGGGAGGAGCGTAGCCGGATCCTCGCGGCAGCCGGGGCCGACCAGGTGGGACTGGAGACCGGGGTCGACTACGCGCTGCCACTCCGGCGGGCGTTCGCGCGCCGGGCACGGCGGATCCACCGCGCATGATGGGCCCGGTGGTCGCCGGCCTCCTCGTGGCCGGGGCCCAGCAGAACGATCCTACCGTGGGTGACACGATCTGGCTCACCCGAACCGTCGTGGTTCCGGCCGGACGCACCCTCCGCCCGGCCGACTGGACTCCCGCGGATCCGGTGGAGCTGCTGGCGGCGCCGCGCGTCACCTTGCGGGGCGACTCCGCCGACGTGACCTACCCGGTCGTGGTCTGGCGGACCGGCGCGCAGACGGTGGAGCTCCCGGGCCCGATCCTGCTGGGCGCCAGCGGGAGCGTGGATTCGCTGCCGGCCGAATCCGTCACCCTGCATATCAGGAGCGTGCTGCCGGCCGTGCCGCCGGATTCCACCCTGGCGCCGCAGCCCCGCGCCGATTTCGTGCCCCGGCGGACGCGGACCGTGCTGCCGTTGCTGGCGCTCTGGCTGCTGGCCGGCGTGCTGCTGGCGCCGCTGCACTGGTGGTGGCGCCGTCGGGGAAAGGAGCGTCAGGTCTTCGTGCTTCCACCAGCCCACGGTGGCGAGCCGCCCCTGGAACGCTGGGCAGACGCCGGCGAGTCCCGGGCGGTGGCCGCCGCGGCCACCGCGCGACTCCGCTGGGTGATCGCGGAGCGGCTTCCCCAGGCCCACGTAGGACTCGACACCGAAGATCTGCTCCGCGTGGTGCGCGCGGCGCGCCCGGCCTGGCCGCTGGGCGAGCTCACCGACCTGTTGCACTCACTGGACGAGGCCCGGTTCGGGGAGCGCACCTTTCCCGACGCGCTCGGTCTCGCCCGCTGGGGCAACGAGCTGGAGCCGCGGCTCCTGCGTGAGGCCGCGTGAGCTTCGCGCGTCCCTGGCTGTTGCTCCTGCTCCTGGGCCTGGCGCTCTGGTGGTGGCGCCGACGCCGGCGCGAGGTCCCGGCGGCCCGCTACAGCGACGTGAGTCTGCCCGCTGCCGTCTCGGCCAAGCGCTGGTGGGTGGTGCTGCCGCCGCTGTTGCGCTCCGCCGCGCTGGTGGCGCTCATCGTGGCCGCCGCGGGGCCGCGGGTCGGCGGAGACACGATCGAGGTGAAGCAGGAAGGGATCGCGATCGTCATCTGTATCGATATCTCGAGCAGCATGCTGGCGGAGGACTTCGCGCCCTCGAACCGGCTGGGCGTGGCGCAGCGGCAGGCGGTGGCGTTCATCCGCGGGCGGACCGCGGACAGGATCGGGCTGGTGGCCTTCGCCGGCGAGGCGCTCACCCAGGTGCCGGTCACGCTGGATTACCCAGTGGTCGAGCAGGCGGTGATGGAGCTCAAGATCGGCAGTCTGGAGGACGGCACGGCCATCGGCAGTGGACTCGCCACGGCCGTGAACCGGCTGCGCCGCGCACCCGATAAATCCAAGGTGATCCTGCTGCTCACCGACGGCGAGAACAACAAGGGACTGATCGACCCCCGCACCGCCGCCGCTACGGCGTCCGCCTATGGCATCAAGGTCTACACCATCGGTGTAGGCACCATCGGCGAGGCGCCGATCCCGACCGGCCGTGGGTTGGGCGGGTTCCGCTACGAAATGCTGCCGGTCCGGATCGACGAGCCGCTGCTGCGCGAGATCGCCCAGAAGACCGGGGGCCGCTACTTCCGCGCCAAAGACAGCGAAGCGTTGAGCCGGATCTTCCGCCAGATCGATCAGTTGGAGAAGACGCCCATTCAGGTGACCCGCTACACCAAGTACGAGGAGGCGACCCGGCCGCTGATTCTCGCCGGGCTCGGCGCGCTCGCGCTCGAGATCCTGCTCGGCAGCACGCTGGTGGTGCGGGTCCCATGATCTTCGACGCCCCGTTCCTGCTGCTGCTCGCGCCGGTGCTCGGCATCGCCATTGGATTCGGTGCCTGGCTGGGCCGCCGCCGCCGGATCCGGCTCGCGCGCCACTGGTCACCGGCGCTCGGCCGACTCGCCCGCGCGCGCGGCGGCTGGGCGCCCGCGGTGCTGGGGCTGGTGGCCTTGTGCGGCATCGTGGCGCTTGCCGGGCCGCGCTACGGGCGGACCGAGATCAAGACCGAGACCCGGGCGCTCAATCTGGTCTTCGCCCTCGACATCAGCCGCTCGATGCTGGCGGAGGACGTGGCGCCGAGCCGGCTGCAGCGCGCCGTCACCGAGGCTCGCCGCCTGAGCCAGGACCTGGAGGGCGACCGCCTTGGTCTCATCGCGTTTGCGGGCCGAAGCTATATCCTGACGCCCCTCACGGTCGACGGCGGGGCCATCCGGATGTACCTCGATGCGCTCGACCCCGACCTGGCGAGCGAGGGCGGCACCAATCTGGGCAGTGTGCTGGGCCAGGGCGCCGAGCTGCTGGGCGCCACCACAGGCGCGGCCGACCGGGTGCTGGTCGTCTTCACCGACGGCGAAGCGCACGACACGCTGCCCGAGATCATCGCCCAGGCCGAGGCACTGAAGGAGGCCGGGGTCCATCTCATCATGGTCTCCGAGGGCCGGCCCACGCCCAGTCGGATTCCGATCCGCGATTCCGCCGGCACGCTGCTGCAGTACAAGCAGGACGAGGACGGCAGCGTGATCCAGACCCAGCGGCGGGACGATGTGCTCGACGCCGTGGTGAACGCGGCCGAGGGGACGCTGGTCCTGAGTGAGGCGCGCGACCAGGCGGGCGCGGTCCGCGACCTCGTCGCGGCGATGAAGCGGAGCCCGTCGTCCGAGACCCGCACCGCGGATCTCGTGCCCCGCGGCTGGATCCCGGTGCTGCTCGCCGCGCTCCTCCTCCTCGGCTACACCCTGGTCCGCCCGGGCCCGGCGCTCATCGGACTCGCGGGACTGCTCCTCCTCGGCCGGACGGCGTCGGCTCAGCGGCCGACGCCGGGCGCACGTGCGCTGGCGGCCGGGGATCCGGTCCGCGCCGCCGCGGAGTTTCTCAAGGAGGCGAACGGCGCCCGCGCCCGCGATACCGCATTCTACAACGCGGGGACGGCGGCGCTCGAGGCGCGCCGCTACGAGGTGGCGCGCGGCGCGCTGGTGGAAGCCGCCAAGTCGCTGGATCCGGCGCTCCGCTACCGCGCGCTCTACAATCTGGGTCTGTCGGAGCTGCTGGCGTCGGCTAGCGACAGCAGCCGGCGGGACGAGCTGCTGGACGACGCGGCCGACCGCCTGCGCCAGGCCCTCCTGCTCCAGCCCGGATCCGCGCGAGCCAAGTGGAATCTCGAGCTCACGGAGCGGCACCGACCACCTCCGCCGCCCAGTGGCGGCAGTGGGGGCGGAGGCACACCACCCAGCGGCGGCGGCGGTCCCGCCCCGCGGCCGAGCGCGCCGGCCGCCAGCCAGGGCGTGAACCAGAGTCAGGCGGAGCAGATCCTCAATTCGATGGAGCGGCGCGAGCGTGAAACCCGGCAGGAGCAGCAGCGCCGGACGGAGGCGGGCTCCACGTCGGGAGTGAAAGACTGGTGATTCGCGCTCTCGGTTGTGCGGGGCTGCTGCTCGGCCTCCTGCAGGGCGAGCGGCCCCAGCTCGAGGTGTCGGTGGACGAGGACCGAATCTCTGTCGGCGAGGAGGTCGTGTACACCTTGCGCGCCGTCTCCCACTCGCCGATGCCGCTGCAGGTGACGATCGCCCCGTTCAACGGGCTCGAGATCGTGGCCCGGTCGGAGCGCACCGAGGTCTCGGCGGACCCGGGCCGGACCCGCACGACAGTGCTGGAGATCCGGCTCCGGGCCACCAGACCCGGCAACTGGGAGTTGGGCCCAGCCCGCGCGGCACAGGGGCGTGATACCGTCGAGGCCGGCGCGCTGGTCATCGTCGTGGCCGCCAACCGGGCGGCCACGGCTTCCACCTTGGGACCCCGGCTCCGTGGTCTGCTGGAGCGCGCGAAGCCACCGCTACCCGGTCAAGCGGGCATCGACCTGCTGGTCTCCTCCGACACGGCCCGGCTGGGCGAGCAGGTCGACGTGGTGACGGCGGCCTGGTTTCCCCGGGACCTCCGGCTCCAACTCCGCCGTCCGCCGACGCTGCTCCCACCGGTGATCGATGGCGTCTGGAGCTATCCCCAGGCGGCGCCGGTCGGCATCGCGGCCACCCGCAACGTCGGCGGACGCTGGTACGATCTCTTCGTCTCCCATCAGATCGTCTTTCCGCTGGTGCCCGGGCGACTCTCGATTCCGCGGGCCACCCTCAAGTACAGCACGCCGGTCGCGCTCCAGTTCTTCAGCCAGGAGGATCGCTTCGCGATCTCCAGCCGGGCGGAGACACTGGTGGTGCAGCCGCTCCCGCCGGAGGGGCGGCCCGCTGGGTTCATCGGGGCGATCGGCGGCGGGCTGCGGCTGGAGCGACGAGTGACCCCGCCGGCCGCGCGGGTGGGCGACGGGATCACGGTGGAGCTCGCGCTGACCGGCGAAGGCAACCTGGCGCTCTGGCCCGCGCCCGCGGTCCGCTGGCCGGCCGGCGCCCGCGCCTACGTCGAGCGGGTCGACGAAGCGATGGTCTCGGGTGAGGGCCGGCTCGGCGGCACCAAGACCTTCCGTTATCTCGTCGTGCCGGACTCTGCCGGGGTCCTGGCGCTGCCGCCGGTGACGTATCCGTATTTCGATCTCGCCTCGGGCCACTATGCTGAGCTCGGCATGGCGGCGGCGTCGGTGCCGGTGACCGCGGGTGGTGAATCGGCGGCCGCAGCGGCGCTCCCGCCACCGCTGCTTCGTGCGCAGGCGCCAAGCCTCTCGTGGAGGCTGGCTCACAGGGTGCCCGACTGGGCCTGGCTGCTGCTGCTGGCGCTGCCGCCGTTGGTCGCATGGTCGTGGGGGCGGATGCCACAGCCCAGTCGGGCGCGGCCGCGGAGGGCGGCGCGCCTCGATCTCCGGAGCGCGGAGCTGGACCTGGATGCCCTGGTGCGCGCCCTGGTGCCCGATCCCCATCTTCGGTTCGGGGCCAGTCTGGCCGCGGCGGTACGAGCCGCGGGGGCGGATGCCGAGCTCGCGACTCGTGTGGCCAGCCTGCGGGACCGCCTGCATGCACGGAGATACGGCCCGGCGGCCCAGGCGGCGGACGATCCGGCGCTTGCCAGCGAAGTGCGCGACGTCCTGCTTCGCCTCGGTGGCTCGCTCCGCGGGCGGCGGGCGCGGCGCGTCTCCGCGGTCATCGTGCTGCTCGCGCTGAGCGGGGGAGTGGCCCGGGCGCAGTCCCCCTCGCCGGAGGAGCTCTACCAGAGCGGCTCGCTGCGGGCAGCCGTCGATGGCTTCAGCTCGAGAGCCGCGGAGCAACCTGCCGTGGCGGCCCACTGGTACAACCTCGGGGCCGCATACTATCGGCTCGGCAGCCGCGGACGGGCGGCGGCCGCGTGGCTGGAGGCTCGCCGGCTGGCGCCGCGCCAGGGAGTGATCCGCCGAGGGTTCGTGCTCGTGCCCGCAACGGACGCCACCTCCGCCCGCTGGACCTGGTCGCCACCGCTGACACCGGAGGAGTTGCTGCTGGGTGGTGCCGTACTGTGGATTGCGGGCTGGCTCGGATGGTGCTTGCGGCCGCAGCTCCGGGAACGGTGGCTGGTCCTCCTGGTGTTCGGCGGCGGTGCCGTGCTCGCCGGACTGGGCCTCCGCGCATGGTACCGGGTGCCCCTGGCCGTCGTGCTCGACGATACGCCGCTCCGGGTCTCGCCCCATGGGAGGGCGCCGGCGCTTTCGCCACTCGAGAGTGGCAGCGCCGTCCGCATCGTGCGGCACCTCCCGGGCTGGGTGCTGGTACGGGCACCCAATGCCAGGGAAGGGTGGCTCCCGGACGAGGCGGTCGCCGCCGTCGGCGGGTAGATTCCGGCCATGGCCCGCCGCATCGCCATCCTTCCTGACGCCGTGGCCGACCAGATCGCCGCGGGTGAGGTGGTCGAGCGCCCCGCGTCCGCCGTGAAGGAGCTGGTGGAGAACGCGCTCGACGCCGGCGCCCGGCACGTTCGGGTGGAGCTGGAGAACGGCGGTAAGACCCTCATGCAGGTGGGTGACGATGGCGCCGGAATGAGCCGCGAGGATGCCGTGCTCGCCATCGACCGGCACGCCACCAGCAAGGTGCGGAGCGTGGCGGACCTGGTCGGCGTCGCCACCTTCGGCTTCCGCGGCGAGGCGCTCCCGGCGATCGCGTCGGTCTCCCGCTTTTCACTCCTGACCGCCGACGGCGACGGGCTCGGCACCGAGCTCAGCGTCACCGGCGGGCGGCTCGACCGGGTGGCCGACGCCGTGCGGCAGCGGGGCACCACGGTCACGGTACGCTCTCTCTTCTTCAATACGCCGGCTCGCCGGAAGTTCCTCCGCTCGGCGGCGAGCGAGACCCGGGCCGCGCACGACGCGCTGGCCACCCTCGCGCTGGCGCATCCGGGCGTGGCGTTCGAGCTGGAGGCGGATGGCACCACACGGCTGGCGGTGCCGCCCGATCAATCCCCAGCCGAGCGGCTCGCCTCAATCTGGGGCCGGGACATCGCGGGGACACTGGTTCCGGTGTCCTACGCGGCAGGGGCTTTTCGGGTGGAGGGCTTCGTCCAGCGTCCAGGCGACGCCCAGCCCACCGGCCGCCGCACGCAGCTCTTCGTGAACGGCCGTCCATTCAGGGATCCGTTCCTCGTTCGCGCCGCGGAGGCAGGCTACCGCTCCGCCATCCATCCGGGTGACCGGCCCTCGATCTATCTCCGGATCGAGGTCGCTCCCGAGGACGTGGACGTGAACGTCCATCCGGCCAAGCTCGAGGTCCGCTTCCGCGACCGGATTGGAGTGGAGCGCGTGGTGGAGGAGGCCGTGCGCCACGCGCTGGGGGCGCTGGTGGCTGCGGCACCGATGGGCGACTGGCGCCCCCTCGCGGGGGTTGCCCATCTGCCTCCGGATCGCGGCGGGACGGAGATGGGCGAGCTGGTGCCCGAGCTCTTCGCCGCGCCGGACGACGAGTCGTCGCCCGCGAGCGGCGGCGGCGGATTCCAGGCGCCGCTGCTGCAGATGTTCGAGACGTACATCGTCTATCAGGCACCGGAGGGTCTGGTCATCGTCGACCAGCACTCGGCCCACGAGCGGGTGCTCTACGAGGCCGTGCTGGCCCAGTTGAGCGGGGTGGGCGCGCCGGCACAGCGACTCCTGCTTCCCCTCACGCTGGAGCTCACCGACGAGGAGCTCGAGGCCGTGGAGCTGCACGCGGCCGAGCTCCAGCGCGTGGGCTTCGAGGCGGAAGCGTTTGGCGGCCGCTCGGTCGTGCTCCACGCGGTGCCGTCGCCCCACCCGCGATTCGACGCGGGCGCCTGCTTCCAGGAGCTGGTGGCCGACCTGGCCCGCGGCCGGTTCGGCGGCTGGGCCAACCGGCTGGAACGCTTCGCCGCCACCTTCGCGTGCCGGGCCGCCGTGAAAGCCGGTGAGCACCTGGAACAAGAGGAGATGCGCGAGCTGCTGCTGCGACTCTTCGCGACCGATCTGCCGCCCCATGACGTGCATGGCCGCGCGACGATCGTCCAGTTGCCGCGTGAGGAGCTGGAGCGCCGGTTTGGCCGCCGCTAGGGTCCCGGTGCTGGTCGGCCCGACGGCGGTGGGGAAGACCGCCGTCGCGCTGGCGCTCGCCGCGCACTGGCCACTGGAGGTGGTGTCGGCGGACTCGCGTCAGATCTACCGGCGGCTCGACATCGGCACGGCCAAGCCCACCCGGAGGGAACGGAGCCGGGTGCCGCACCACGGTCTCGACGTGGTGGACCCGGGCGCACGCTACAGCGCCGGGCATTTCGCCCGTGACGCCGAGGGATGGGTCGCCGATATTCGCGCACGCGGGCGGCTCCCGGTAGTGGTCGGGGGCACCGGTCTCTACGTGCGGGCGCTGGCGGAAGGGCTCTTTCGGGAGCCGCCGCTCGATCTGGCGCGGCGCCGGGCTTTGGACGCGTGGACCGCGCGTCTGGAGGGACTCGAGCTGCTCCGTTGGGCCGGCCGGCTCGATCCCGGGTTTCAAGGCGGCGGACGCCAGCGGGCGGCGCGGGCCATCGAAGTCGCGCTGCTCAGCGGCTACCCGCTCTCCCACTGGCAGCGCGTGGCCCGGGCGCAGGGTGTTCTCGACCCGTGGTACATCGTCCTCACCGTGCCCCGGCCGGTGCTGCACCAGCGGATCGCCCGCCGCGCCGAGGAGATGGTGCGCCGGGGGCTGATCGAGGAGGTGGCCGCGGTGCTCGCCGAAGGGCACCCGCCGGGGGCGCCGGGGCTCGACGGGATCGGACTCCGTGAGGCGGTGGAGTACCTGCACGGCAGCCGGACGCGCGGGTCGGTGTCCGGCGCCATCGCCGTGAGCACCCGGCAGTACGCCAAGCGGCAGCAGACCTGGTTCCGCCACCAGCTCGGTGGCGCGGCGCTCACCCTGGACGCCACGCGCAACCCGGAGAAGGTCGCGCAGGACATTGCGGACGCCTGGAGTAGGGACGCCGGCCCGGTGCCGGCTCCCCGGACCCATACCGTGCGGGCACCATGAAACTGGGCATCACCTGCTATCCCACCTACGGCGGCTCGGGCGCCGTGGCCACCGAGCTGGGTCTGGCGCTGGCGCGCCGGGGCCACGAGGTCCACTTCATCACCTACGACGCGCCGTTCAGGCTGCGGGGCTACTCCGAGCGGGTCTTCTTCCATCAGGTGGAGACCCGCATGGGGCGGTATCCCCTGTTCGATCACTTCCCCTACACCCTGGCGCTCGCCTCCAAGCAGCACGAGGTGGTGGTGGCGGAGGATCTCGAGCTGCTCCACGTCCACTACGCCATTCCCCACGCTACGACCGCCTATCTCGCGCGCCAGATGCTCGCCCGCGAGCGTCCGCTCCGGGTGATCACCACGCTCCATGGCACCGATATCACCCTGGTAGGGCAGGAGTCGAGCTTTTATGCGATCACCAAGTTCTCCATCGAGCAGTCGGACGAGGTCACCGCGGTCTCTTCCTATCTGCGGGACGAGACCTACCGCGCCTTCGGCTGCGTGAGCTGCAACATTCGGGTGATCCCCAACTTCGTGAACCTGCAGGAGTACCGGCCAGGGGAGAGCGGCGGGCGGAGCGGTCTCGCGCCGGGCGACCACAAGCTCATCACCCACGTCTCCAACTTCCGGGAGGTGAAGCGGGTCAAGGACGTGGTCCGGGTGTTCGCGCGCATCCGCCGCGCCATGCCGGCGACCCTGGTCATGATCGGGGACGGCCCCGAGCGGGTGGACGCCGAGAACGAGGCCCGCGAGCTCAATGTCTCGCCCGACGTGCGCTTCCTCGGCCGGCTCGACTCGGTGGCCTCGCTGCTGCAGGTGAGCGATCTCTTCGTGCTCCCATCCCAAACCGAATCGTTCGGGCTGGCGGCGCTGGAGGCGATGGCCTGCGGCTCGCCGGTGGTCGCCAGCCGCGCCGGCGGATTGCCCGAGGTGGTGGACGACGGAGTGAACGGGATCCTGGAGCCGGTCGGGTCGGTCGAGGCGATGGGTCGGCGGGCCGTCGAGCTTCTCCGCGACCCGGTACGCCATGCCGCGATGCGCGTGGCGGCCATCGGCAAGGCGCAGGAGTTCTCGGCGGATCGGGTGGTGCCGATGTACGAGGCGCTTTACCAGGAGGTCGTCTCGTGAGCCCCGGTGCCGAGGCGGGTGTCCTCGGCAAGGCCGCGCTACTCGGGCTGGTCGAGGGGATCACCGAATTCATCCCGGTCTCGTCCACCGGGCATCTGATCGTGGTGAGCCGCTGGCTGGGCGAGGTCGACGAGCGGGCCAAGACCTTCGACATCTTCATTCAGCTTGGGGCCATCCTGGCCATCGTGTGGCTCTATCGCGCCCGGCTCAGCCATGCCGTGATCGCGGCCGGGCGCGAGCCCGCCAGCCGCCGGTTTCTCGCCAACCTGGTCATCGCCTTTCTCCCGGCCGCGCTGGTGGGTTTCGTGGCGCACGACTGGATCAAGGCGCATCTGTTCAACCCCGGCGTCGTGGCCGGCGCGCTGATCGTCGGCGGGCTCGTCATTCTGCTGATCGAGCGGTGGTGTCCGCCGACTCGCATCGACGTGGTCGGGGCCGTGCCTCCGGGCACGGCGCTCGGCGTGGGGCTCGCGCAGGTGCTGTCGCTCATCCCCGGAACCTCGCGGTCCGGCGCGACCATCATGGGCGGCTACGCGCTCGGGCTCTCCCGCACGGCGGCGACCGAGTTCTCCTTCTTTCTCTCCATCCCCGTCATGTCCGCGGCCACGCTCTACGACCTGCACAAGAGCTGGACCGCGCTCACGGCCGCGGATGCCCCGGCCTTTGCCGTGGGATTCGTCGTCGCGTTCGTGTCGGCGATCGTGGTGGTGAAGGCGTTCCTCGCCTACGTCTCGCACCACAGCTTCGGCGCGTGCGCCTGGTATCGCATCGCGCTGGGCGCGCTGCTCCTGGTGCTGCTGCGGTGAGCGACCCGGCGTTGCTCACGCTGGACCGGGTCGGCTCGACCATGGATGTGCTGCACGAGCTGGCCGAGGCGGGGGCGTCCGCCGGGGCGGCCGTGGTGGCCCGGGAGCAGACCGGTGGGCGGGGCTCGCGCGGGCGAAGCTGGGTGTCGCGCCGCGGGGGACTCTGGCTCAGCCTGCTCTACCGTCCAGGGGCACCCGCGGGACTCGAGTTGCTGAGCCTCAGGATCGGCCTGGCCGTGGCAGAAGCCCTCGAGCAGCTCGGCGCGCCACCGGTCGGGCTCAAGTGGCCCAACGATCTCATGCTCGGCGACCGGAAGCTGGGCGGCGTGCTGTGCGAAGCACGGTGGCAGGGGAATGCGCCGGGCTGGGTGGTGGCCGGACTGGGACTCAACGTGGCGAACGAGACGCCGACCTCGCTTCGTGCCGTCGCCACCAGGCTCGGCTCGGTGCTGCCCGGCGTCACGTCCGAGGACCTGGTGGCGCCGCTCTTGGCGACGCTCCGACGGATCGACCCCGACGCGGGGCCGTTGACGACGGACGAGCGGGACCGCTTTCGCCTCCGCGACTGGCTGCACGGGAGACCACTCCGCGCTCCCGCCGCCGGCGTGGCCGCCGGCCTTTCGGCGGACGGCGCGCTGTTGGTGCGCCTTGCGGCCGGGGCCACCACCGCGGTCCGCGCCGGGACCATCGAATTGGCCGACTCCCTCTCGCCGCCGTAACTTCGTCCATGCTCCTGACCCTCGACATAGGCAACACCGAGATCACCCTCGGCCTCTTCCGCGGTGGCGAGCTGGAGGGCCACTGGCGGCTCACCACCAATCCCGATCGCACGCCGGACGAGTGGAGCATCGCCACCGGCGACTTCCTCATCCAGGCCGGCCGCTCGCCCAACGAGGTCCGCGCCGTCTGCTTCGCGTCGGTGGCGCCGGCGGTCACCCAGAGCGTCATCCAGGGCGTCGCCAAGTCCACTGGGTGCACCGGGGTTGCGGTGGACGCGCGCTCTCCGCTTCCGGTGACCCTCGACGTCGACGAGCCGCTCAGCGTCGGCGCCGACCGGATCGTCAATGCACTGGCGGCGATCGAGATCTATCGCGCGGACACCATCGTGGTGGACTTCGGCACCGCCACGACATTCGACTGCGTGACCGCGGAGGGGCGCTTCCTGGGTGGGGTGATCATGCCGGGTCTCCGCACCGCGGCAGACCAGCTCACCCGCCGGACGGCCAAGTTGCCGGCTACCGAACTCACGGCACCGGCACGGGTGATCGGCCGCCGCACCGAGGAGTGCATTCAGGCCGGCGTGCTGTTCGGCACGGCAGACGCGATCGACGGACTGGTGCGCCGGATCCGCGCTGAGTGGCCGGGCGGCCAGCGGCCCGGCGTGGTCGCGACCGGTGGACTCGCCCCGGTGGTCGCACCGCTCACCACCAGCATCGAGCACAGCGACCCCGACCTCACGTTGCGCGGCCTTCGGATCGCGGCGGGCTACCTCGGGCTGCAATGGTGAGCTCCGGCCGGGCGGCGGGGTACCGCCTTCTCGGACCCCGGCTCGACTACCTCCTCCACCTGCGTCCCGCCGAGTGGCCGATCATGGCGGCGCACACGGCCGTCGGCTATCTCCTCGCGGTCGGAGTGGCGGGCGCCGTCGTGGGGCAGCGGATCGGACCCGCGGGACTTGGTCTCGTGCTCTGGGTGATCTGTCTCAACGGCGGTACCCTGGCGCTCAACAGCGCCTTCGACCGCGACGAGGGAGATGTCGCCTATCTCAGGCGTCCGCCGCCGCCGCCCCGCCGGCTGGCCGCATGGAGCCTGGCGCTCCTGGCGGCCGGTCAGATCGTGGCCTTCGTCCTGCCCTTGGGCTTCGTGCTGGCGTATGCCCTCTGCTTCGTGCTCTCGGTGCTCTATTCCGTGCCGCCGTTCCGTCTCAAGGCCGTGGCTGGGGCGGATTGGCTCATCAACATGTGGGGATTCGGCACCCTGACGCCGTACGCCGGGTGGGCGGCCACCGGCCGGACGGTGACCCCAGCAGGCGCGCTGGTCCTGCTCGCGTTCTGTCCCCTCTTCGCCTCGCTCTATCCGCTCACCCAGATCTATCAATTAGAGGAAGACACCCGCCGGGGCGACCGCACGCTCGCCTGCGTCCTGGGGGTGCGCCGGAGCCTCGACGCGGCGCTGGTGACCGCGCTCTTGGCGTTTCTCGTGTTCGCGGCGGCGGGCGTCCGCGCCGGCTGGCGAGCCACGGGCCAGGATCTCTGGCGCTGGGCCGGTCTGGCGCTCGCCTTCACGGCCTGGGTGGCGGTGTTGCTCCCTTGGCGCATGCGCTATACAAGGATGAATCCGGCCCAGCACCAGCGGGGGATGTACCTCGCACTGGGCGCCTGGGCTGTGACCGACGCGGTGGTGGTCGGGGCCTGGGGCACCTGACCGGGCCCTTGGCCTCACTGCCCGCGGGCCAGTATACTTGGGGCCCTAACCCCCTCCATGGAGCCGTCATGCACCCGGCGATGGACCTCCCTGCGGATTACGACGTCACCGACATCCCGTCGATCGTGCGGGGTGCCGTGAAGCTTGGCCTGCTCGAAGCGGTCGTGGTCCTGGTGTTCTCGCTGGTCTCCCGCTTTCTGCCCCACGGCCCGTTCGAGACGGCCGCCCAGGCAGTCATTCTCCTCGCCGGACTCTATGCCGTCACCCAGCTTCCCGGCCTGTGGACCCACGCACGCACCATCGAAGGCATCGCGGGCGCTGCCGGGATCGGCCTTGGTGCCTCTGTGGTCTTCCTGCTGATCGACGTCGCGCTGCTGCAGAACATCGGGACCTACAGCAACCGATGGTGGGAGATCGGTGGCGGGGCCATGTGGTGGTATCACCCGGTCTGGTGGATGGTGGGCACCTTCCTGCCCTGGATGGGCGCCTGGATCCTCGCCAACCAGGCCGCGCGGAATGGCCGAGTCTCGGCACCGGCCGGGTTCGGCACGGCGCTGGTTTTGGGAATCGTGGCTGCCGTCGCGGCGATCCTCCTGGGCTTTCCCGGCGCGCACTGGACGCTGGCGACGTTCGGGGTCGCCTTCCTTCCCGGGCTCGCGCTGGCCACGGCCATCACCAGCCTGGGGATGCAGCGCGCCTGACCTCATGCGCTGGTTGCGGCTCCTCTTCCGGATCTTCGGTTGGCTGCTCACGCCGTTCCTGGCGTGGGCAGCTTCGTTTTTCGGGGCGGTCGGCGGGGCGCTCATCGCCATGAAGCTGGCGGACCCGATCAAGGGGCTCGCCGTGACGGCGCTCTGCGGGGCGGTCGCCGGCTTCGCGGCACTCATCGTCTGGCTGGGATACCTCCGCCAGTCACCCGAGGTCCGGCAGGTGCTCGCGGTCAGGGAGGATGGGACGCCGGATACCACGGAGTTCGTGCTCCCAACCGTGGGCTCGCCGCCGTCGGAGCCGGGAGACTGATGCACACCGGGAGGGCTTCTATCCTGCTGCTCGCCGCGGGGCTTGCCTGTGGCCGTCGGCCCGAGGCTCCTGCCCGGCGGGAGGCGGCCGCGCCGGTGCCGCAGGATTCGCTCGTCGCCAGGGCTCCGGGCGGTGTCGAGGTCTGGTTCACGCTGGCCCGGAGCTCGACCGCCCGGGACGGGACCCACTGCGTCGACCGGACGCTCGAGATCCGGCGCGGCGCCTCGCGCATCCCGGTACCGCTGCTCTACACCGGTACCACGCCGACCATGGTCAACGACTCCACCATCCGCGCTACGCTCTCCGACCGCTGCCACCCGGGCGATGCCTATCTGGTCAACCTCCGCACCGGGCACCCGGTTCGGGAGCGCCCATGACGCCGCCGGCTCCCTCGCGGCTCGGCGGTGGACTCCGGAAGCTCGCCCTTGTCCTCGCCAGTCTGATGAGCATCGCGGCACAAGCCGCGGCCCAGGCCTTCGAAGGCCAGGTCGGGCATTTCTTCGAGGGTGATGGATGGACCGTGTATCGCGCCGGGCTGAGCCGGCCGGTGGGAAGCGTCTTCGGCATCGCCGGTCACGCGGACTACCTGGGACGGACGGGCGGAGGCCGGGGCGGTTTTGCCGGATTGGGCGCCGATGTCAGCGCGTTCCGCGGCGGGCGGCCAGGCCCCTATGTCATCGCGGGAGTCGGCGTGGGAATGGGCTCACCAGAGGACAACTCGTTCTCCAAGGCCTGGGCGTCCTGGTCGGCAGGGGCGGGCTACGAGCTGTTTCCGGCGTCTTTTCTCACGCTTGGCGCGGAAGCCCGCTGGCGTGCGATGACGCTCGACTCCAGGGAAGGGCCCGAGCTCACCGCCGGGCTCACCATCCGGTTCGGCGGGAAGCGCCGGGCGCCACTACCGGGGCAGCCGGGAGCCGTCTCCTCCCCAGGTGCCCGCGAGTCAGTTAGCCCACCGGCGCCCTCATCCTCAGAGGACGGCTCACGAAGCGGCGACGCGGCTCGCCTGGCCAAGTCGGTGGTCGCGACGGCGAGCGAGGTGATGGGGCGCCCCTATCAGTGGGGTGGCACCGGCGCCGGCGGGAGCGGGTTCGACTGCTCCGGGCTCATTCAGTACGCCTACGGCCAACACGGTGTCGCCCTCCCGCGCCGGAGCGTGGACCAGGCGCGCGAGGGCAGGGAAGTGTCCAGGGATCCAGCCAAGCTGCTTCCTGGCGATGTGCTCACCTTTTCCAACACCGGTCGTGCGGTCACCCATGTGGGTCTTTACGTCGGCGAGGGGCGTTTCATCCATAGCGCGACGCGCGGCGTGCAGCTCAGCACGTTGAGCGCCGACGATCCGTACGGCCGGTGGTGGTACCATCGCTGGGTGGGGGTGCGGCGGATCCTGCAGTAACGGCCGGCCGGTGCAAGCCGCTGGGGAAAAGCAGAGGGGGCATGTTTCGAAAGCACGCCCCCTCGGTCCGCCGGAAATCCGGCTACTGATGGGGCGCGTGCGCCTCGTGATTGTCGCCGGCCGGATGCGGCATGTTCATCGACTCGTGCTCCGTCCCTCCATGCTCGCCGTGCTCCATCCCCACCATGTCTCCTCTGACCTGCAGCGACGCGAGATCGCGCTGGTAGGTGGGATCCTGGGGATTGATCGACGGCCACTCGCTCATGTCGTCCGGTACGAACAGCCCCACCATATGCGCCATGGCGCCCTTGATCAGCGTCTCGCCGGTGGGGTTGTCGTACTCGCCGACCACGCGGTACCGGTGGTTGGCCTTGAGCGGCAGCCCGTCTCCGCTGACCCCGTAGAGCTTGCGGCTCACCTTGCTCACATGCCCGGCCGAATCGCGGGTCGCGACCACCTGGGTGATGACCTTCCCGGTTTCCGCGTCCTCCAGCCGTACCCGCACGCCGTAGTCGTGCATGTGACCGCCCACGCCCAGGAGCCGCCCTCCGACCGGAAGGGTGAACTCGAACGACTTGGTGGACTTGCCGGGTGGCACGTCGAACGTGTTGCTGCCTCCGACGGTCAGGTTCACATCCATGTAGATCGGCAGCGAATTCACCGGCCGCGGGTTCTGGTTCTTGGGGGTCCACAGCATGGTCAGCTTGAGAAAGACGCCATCGAGGTCCTTGCCGGTGTCGTTGTGCCAGGCGACGTACATGCCCAGCTTCATCCCCGGCCTCATCGGCACGCCGATGGTCTTGGGCACGCTGACCTCGTCATCGGTCTCGGTGCCGGCGCCCATCAGCCGCTCGGCGGCCGAGTAGACCAGTTGCCGCCGGCTGAAGTTGACCATGATGAGATGGTGCATGACGTGCTTCGGCACCGGCTGCCCCTTGGCGTTCACCAGGTCGACCCGGTAGCCGCGGAACCAGCCCTCCACCGGCCAGGCGAAGTGCTGCACCGGCGTGTCGTGCGACATGCCGTGATCCATCATGTTGTTGCCGGTCATCGGCGGCATATTGGGGAGATCGAACGGGCCGGCCGTGATCGTCAGCTCGTGCTTGGAGGAGTCGACGGCCACGAGGACAGTGGGCGCCGGATGCGGCCGCACCGGCCCGGACAGCATCGAGGCGAGGAGAAACGTGCTCCACAACATTTATGCAGCACTCCGCGACAAGGTAGTCAAGATCCAAGCGACATTGCGCCGCTTTCACCGGTCGGGCAACTTTCCCCGCCCGACCGAGACAACCGAACTGCCGTTGGCCCGCGCGGAACTTCTTGATGCGAGAAGGCAATGTCAAGCATGCATACGCGGGTGGCGGGGGCGCTCCTGCTTCTCCTCGCTTCGGGAGCTCCGTTGGCCGCGCAGGCGCGGCTCTTCCCCCGGGTGCCGAGCTTCGAGCTGCCCGAGGCATCGCCCAGGGTGCACGGTCTGGTGGGACGCCTCTTCTCCGCTCGCAAGGGCGACAGTCAGTTCGGTCGGGAGGCGGAGGCCGAGGTGGGGCTGGGCGAGAATTTCCCGGTGCTGGCGCTCCGGCGTGGACCTCGGCCGATCACCCTCGGGTTCGGGTCGCAGGTGTACGGCCGGTTCAGCCTGGGTGACTCCAAGAGCGCCCAGATCAGCAACGACTGGGTGGTAGGCCTCAACACGACGGCCGCGCTGGGACGCTGGGAGCTGACGGCCGAGGTGTACCACGAGAGCAGCCACCTGGGCGATGAGTACCGCGACCGGTTCGATGCCACCCGGCTCGACTGGACCCGGGAAGTCGCGGCGGGCTGGGCCAGCTGGCGTGCCGGCCCGTGGCGCCTGACCGGCGAGCTCAGCTACGCGCTGATCGATCAGCTCCGGCTTCCCCGGCCCGGCGCGGCGCTCGCGGTGGATTTTCGGAGCCGGCCGGTCGGGACCCTGCTCGGCGGGCAGGTTCGGCCGGTGGGTGGCGTCTATTTCGAGGGTGCGGCGGCCACCGACTGGCGGGTAAGTACGTCGGCCAAGCTGGGCATTGCGCTGGTGTCGGATGGGCGGGAGCTCGGGATCGCCCTCATCGCCCACGACGGGCTCTCCACCCAGCGCCAGTTCTTTCGGAAGGAAAGCCGCTACATCGGCGCCGAGCTGCGGTTCGACCTGTAACTCACCCTCGACTCCTGTCGCTCTGACCTGCCACCTGCCGCTGCGCGCGGATCGGCGCGGCGCTCGCTCGATCTTCCGCCAAAATGACCCGGTTTGACGGTCTCTCGATTGCTTCGCGGGCGGGGGACTCGGCGCTTGACAGACGAGAGCGAAGTCTTATCTTTGCCACAAGCTTGTTAGCACTCTACAATCTTGAGTGCTAAGCGATTGGCGCCGCAATGTCTTACCTAACATCTATCCAGCTCCAGCTGTGGAGGAAGCACGATGGCGACTGCGACGAAGAGCAAGCCCGCCCTGAAGATTCAGCCCCTGGAGGATCGGGTCGTGATCCTGCCGGCCGACGAGGCCGAGGCCATGCGCGGCGGGCTGTACATCCCCGATACCGCCAAGGAGAAGCCCACCCAGGGTGAAGTGCTGGCCGTGGGACCGGGCCGGGTCGAGAAGGGTGACCGCGTGCCGATGGAGCTCAAGGTCGGCGATCAGGTCATCTACGGGAAGTACAGCGGCACGCCCTACACCTACGAAGGCGACGAGTACGTCATCATCAAGGCGTCCGACGTCCTCGCCAAGCTCGGCTGATTCCAGCTCGCACCAACCCTAGGAGATCCGACAGATGGCAGCAAAAGAGCTTCTCTTCAATACCGATGCCCGCGCCCGCCTCAAGAAGGGCGTTGATGCGCTGGCCGAGGCGGTCAAGGTCACCCTCGGTCCCAAGGGCCGCAATGTCGTCATCGACAAGAAATTCGGCTCGCCCACGATCACCAAGGACGGCGTCACCGTCGCCAAGGAGATCGAGCTCAACGACCCGATCGAGAACATGGGTGCCCAGATGGTGAAGGAGGTCGCCACCAAGACGTCCGATCTGGCCGGCGACGGCACCACCACCGCCACCGTGCTGGCCCAGGCGATCTACCGCGAGGGCCTCAAGAACGTCACCGCCGGCGCCAACCCGATGGAGCTGAAGCGCGGCATCGACCGGGCCGTGGAGGCCATCGTCGAGCAGCTGCGCACGCTCTCCGTCCCCTCGGCCGGCAAGAAGGAAATCGCCCAGGTCGGCAGCATCTCCGCCAACAACGACAAGGAGATCGGCAACCTGATCGCCGACGCCATGGAGAAGGTGGGCAAGGACGGCGTCATCACGGTCGAGGAGGCCAAGGGCCTGGAGACCACGCTGGAGACGGTCGACGGCATGCAGTTCGACCGGGGCTATCTGTCGCCCTACTTCGTCACCGATCCGGAGAAGATGGAGGCCGTGGTCGACGACGGTTACATCCTGATCCACGACAAGAAAATCTCCTCGATGAAGGAGCTGCTCCCGGTGCTGGAGAAGGTGGCCCAGAGCGGCCGCCCACTGCTCATCATCGCCGAGGACGTGGAGGGCGAGGCGCTGGCCACCCTGGTGGTCAACAAGCTCCGCGGCACCCTCAAGGTCGCGGCCGTCAAGGCCCCGGGCTTCGGTGACCGCCGCAAGGAGATGCTCCGCGACATCGCGGTACTCACCGGCGGCCAGGTGATCTCCGAGGAAGTCGGCTTCAAGCTGGAGAACGCCACCCTCAACGATCTGGGCCGGGCCAAGCGGATCGTGGTGGACAAGGACAACACCACCGTGGTCGATGGCCGGGGCAAGGCCGACGACATCAAGGGCCGGATCAACGAGATCAAGGCGGCCATCGACAAGAGCACCAGCGACTACGACCGGGAGAAGCTGCAGGAGCGGCTGGCCAAGCTGTCCGGCGGCGTGGCGGTGATCAACGTCGGCGCGGCCACCGAGACCGAGATGAAGGAGAAGAAGGCTCGGGTGGAGGACGCGCTCCACGCCACCCGCGCGGCCGTGGAAGAGGGCATCGTTCCCGGCGGCGGCGTGGCGCTCCTCCGGGCGCAGTCCGCGCTCGACCGGCTCAAGGGCACCGAGGACGAGAAGATCGGCGTCGAGATCGTGCGGCGCGCGCTGGAGGAGCCCATCCGGGCCATCGCCCAGAACGCGGGCGCCGAGGGCTCGATCGTGGTGGCCAAGGTGAAGGAGTCGAAGGACAAGAACTTCGGCTACAACGCCCAGACCGACAACTACGAGGACCTGGTGAAGTCGGGCGTCATCGACCCGACCAAGGTCACCCGCACGGCGCTGCAGAACGCCGCGTCGATCGCGGGCCTGCTCCTCACCACGGAGTGCGTGGTGGTGGAGAGGAAGGAAGAGAAGCCGGCCCCGGCGGGTCCTCCGGGCGGCGGCATGGGCGGGATGTACTAAGCACCGCCGCAGTCGTGTGAGCGAATGCCCCGGGATGACTCCCGGGGCGTTCTTTTTCCCCTTGCCACGAGTGCATCATGCCACCACACCGGTTGGGCTTCACCGCCGAGGCCACCGAGTGCCATGTATTGCACCGTTCCCCGGTGCCGCGCGCGGCTGGCGGTCTATCGATCCCCACGGACTTTGACGAGTCCCTCGTCGCGCCATATGTTCTGCCGGAATCCTTCCCTTCCAATCGCTCCGGCCAGGCGAGGACCTCAGTGGTGGATCAGTCGATCGGTCGGCTCATCCAGACTGCGGAGGCCGGGGATGGGACCGCTGCGGACCAGCTCTTCGCGGCGCTCTACCACGAGCTGCACCGGATCGCCGAGCGCCAGCTCCATCAGGGCGGCTCGGATCTCACCCTCGGGACCACGACCCTCCTGCACGAGGCTTACCTGAACATCTCCGGTCGGGAGGGGGTTGCCTTCGCCAGCCGGGGGCAGTTCCTGGCCTATGCGGCGCGGGCGATGCGCGGACTGATGCTCGACTACGCGCGTCGTCGGCAGGCCAAGAAGCGAGGCGGCGAATTCCAGATCACGTCCTCGGGCGCCGACCTGGCATCCAACGAGGTGCGACCGGAGGAGCTGGAGCAGCTCGACGGCGCACTCCACACCCTCGCCGGCGTCGACCCCGCGCTGGCGCAATTGGTGGATCTGCACTTCTTCTGCGGTTTCTCCCTGGGGGAGCTCGCGGCGCTTCGGAACGTGTCGGAGCGCACCATGCAGCGCGACTGGCGCAAGGCACGACTGCTCCTGCACCGGACCATGCAGGATGCCTGAGGCATCCGGTCGGGTGGACCTGATGACCCGCGCCACCCCGGCCCTGATCGCCGCACTGGAGCGGCTGCTCGAACAGGCGTTGGACCTGGACCCCGCCGAGCGGGCCGTCTGGCTGTCCGAGCTCCGCGAACGCGAGCCAGAGCACGCGGCGGAGCTGGAGCGGCTGTTCGCTGCCGAGGGCGAGCTCGACCGCTCCGGCTTCCTGGCCCGGGGGCCCATCGGCCATGGGGATCGGCCGCCGGCCGCCCTCGCGGGCATGCGGCTCGGCGGCTACACCATCGAGCAGCCCCTCGGCCGAGGCGGGATGGGAACCGTATGGCTGGCCCGCCGCAGCGACGGACGCTTCGAGGGGACCGCCGCCGTCAAGCTGTTGAACCTCGCGCTGCTCGACCCGGTGGGCGCCGAGCGCTTCCGGCGCGAGGGAACGCTCCTCGCGCGAGTCAATCATCCCAACATCGCGCGGCTGCTGGACGCGGGACTCACCGGGGCCGGCCAACCCTATCTCGTGCTGGAGCGGGTCGAGGGCGAGCGGATCGACCGGCACTGCGACACCCTGCGTCTCCCGCCGGCTGGTCGGATCGGACTGTTCCTGGACGTGCTCGCGGCGGTGGGCCACGCGCACGCGAACCTGATCGTCCACCGGGACATCAAGCCGTCCAACATCCTCGTGACCCCCGACGGCACGGTCAAGCTGCTCGACTTCGGGATTGCCAAGCTGCTGGCGGAGGACGCCGCCCCCGCGGACCGCAGTCTCCTCACCGAGCAGGGCGGCCTCGCGCTCACCCCGGAGTACGCCGCACCCGAGCAGGTGCGCGGCGATCCGGTGACCACCGCGACCGACGTCTACGCCCTCGGCGTCCTGCTGTATCAGCTCCTCTCCGGACGGCACCCGACCGGAGATGCCTGCCGCTCGCCCGCCGACCATCTCCGGGCGATCACCGAGACCGAGCCCCGCCGCCTGAGCGCCGCAGTGTGGCCGGCCGGTGCCGGCGAGCGGGAGGCCTGCCGCGGGCAGGCTCAGGCGCGCGGCAGCACTCCCGAGCGGCTGCGACGGCTCTACCTTGGCGACCTGGACAACATCGTGGCCAGGGCGATCAAGAAGGATCCCGGGGAGCGTTATCCCACGGTGGCCGCATTCGCCGATGACCTGCGGCGATACCTTGCGGACGAGCCGGTCAGCGCGCGTCCTGACTCGCTCCGATATCGTGCCGCCAAGTTTACCCGTCGCCACCGCGCGTCACTTGCGGTAGCGGGCGCCATCGCTGCGGGGATGGTGTTCGCGACGGTGCGGGAGCACCGTCTCCGCGCGCTGGCAGAGGGGGAGACCCAGACGGCGCACGCGGTGGAGCAGTATCTGTTGACGGTCTTCGGCGCGTCGGATCCGTTTCTCCCCGGCGACACCAGCGCAGCCGCGAGCTCGGCCCGCGGGCTCCTCGACCGCGGCGCGGCCCGGCTCGACACCTCGCTCGCCGGGCAACCCGTGGTTCGCGCGCGGCTCCGAAGCTCCCTGGGTCGGGTCTACACCAACCTCGGTCTCTACGACGATGCGGCCATCCAGCTCGCCGCCGCGCTGTCGGAGCAGCGGGCGATCACGGGCGACCGGCACGTCGCCACCGCGGCGATCATCGACCAGCTGGGAGAGGTACGCGACCACCAGGGGCGGCTCGACGAGGCCGATTCGCTGCTGAGCCAGGCCGTGACCCTCCACCGCGCCCTGCTCGGCACCCAGGACACGGCCACCGCCGCGAGCCTGGAGCACCTGTCGGAGGTGCGCCGGGAGCGGAACGAGTTCGCCAGCGCCGAGGCGCTGGCACGCGAGGCGCTGGCCATTCAACGCGCCATCCACGGCGATAGCTCCCTGGCTACTGCGGACAGCAAGCGGATGCTGGCGGAAGTACTCACTGACCGAGGGGCCGACGCGGAGGCGGCACCGCTCTATCGGGACGCCCTCGCCGTGCAGGAGCGGCTGCTGGGAGCAAGCCACCCGCTCGCGGCCAAAACGATGTTCCACCTGGCACTGACCGAGCGGCGGCTGGGTCGGATCCCGGTGGCGGAGAGCCTCTACCGCCGGGCCCTCGCGGCCCAGCGGCGCACGCTGGGAGAGGACCATCCCATGGTGGCGGCCACCCTCAACGGACTGTCGGACCTGCTGCAGAAGGCGACGCCCAGGATGGAGGAGGCGGAAACGCTGCTCCGCCAGGCGCTGGCCATCAACCGACGCCGGCTCGGCGAGCACCACGTGGAGGTCAGCACGAACCTGGGGAACCTGGCGGTGATCGTGCGGGAGCGGGGGGATTTCGCCGAGTCCGAGCGGCTGCTCCGCCAGGCGCTGGCAATCGACGAGGCGACCTTCGGCCCGGAGCACACCTACGTCGGGTACGACCTGAACGAGCTCGCCTCGGTGCTCCGCATGCAAGGTCGCCCGGACAGCGCGGCGTCGATTCTCCGCCGGGTGCTGGCCCTGAACCGCCGCGTCTCAGGCGAAGGACACCGGAACACCTTGGCGGTGGAGGTACACCTGGGCCGGGCGCTGCGGGAGAGCGGGCGATTCCAGGAGGCGGCGACGTTGTTCCGGGAGGCGCTGGCCCGCCTCGAGCCCGACAACCCCGACACCGACCCCTTCCGGGTGCACGCGGCCATCGGCCTCGGTCGGAGTCTGGTCCAGCTCGGGGAGGCCAAGGAGGCACTGGGGATCCTGCAAGGCGCTTTGGAGGAGAGTACCCGAAAGCTCGGGCCCGACAACTACAGGACGGCAGAGGCCCAGCTTGGGGTGGGAGAGTGCCTCCTCGCGCTAGGCCGGCGCCGCGAGGCGGAAGCCTCCATGCTCGCCGCGCGCGCGATCATGGAGCCGCAGCGGCGTACCCAGCCCGTGCTGATGGCGGAGGTGGAGCGCGCGCTCCACCACCGAGGGAGCAGCCGGCGATGATCGTCGGCCTGTTCATCACGAACGATTCCAGGAGACCACGATGCTCCGTTCCGCTTCGCCTGTCCTCGCCATCCTGCTGACGACTGCCTCGCTGCCGAGCGTCGTGAGCGCCCAGAAGGTCTCGATCTCGCCGACCATCGGCGTGTACATCCCCACGTCCGAGCTGCTCAAGGCGGCCAATGGTGACGAGTTCAAGCAGGAGGTCGGGCTCGCCGTCGGCGGCCGGCTCGGCGTGGCCGTGAGCCCGCGCTTTGGGATTCTCACGAGCGTGACCTACGTGCCCAGCGACCTCAAGCTCGACCTCGCCACTGGCCAGCAGGTCAAGAGCAACGCCAATCTCCTGTTCGGATCGCTGCGAGCCACTTACTACATCCTGCCCCTAACCTCGCCGGTCTGGTTCAGCCTGAGCGGCGGCGGCAGTTACGTCCGGCGCAGCGGAGATGCCTACCAGGGAGCGGACGACAAGGACGACATCGGCGGCGTGGGCGGAGCGACGCTCGGCTTCCGCCTGGGCAGCGTGCTCAGCTTCTACGTGGCGGCCGACGACTACATCTACGGCACTCGAATCGACGAGACCACACTCGAGGCCGACAAGAAGACGCAGAACGATGTCCACCTTGCGATCGGGTTCGGCTTCCCCCTGGGACGGTGACGGTTGGTCGGCACGGAATCCGCGGTTAGACTACACTCGCGCGTGAGGAGCGGCGGATTCCGTCATCTCGGGAGGACATCGTGAGGTTCGGTTGGATCGTGATGGGGACGTTGCTGCTGGCGCCGGGCCTCGCCAACGCTCAGCAGGCGACGATCCTCGGCACGTGGAAGTTCGATCTCAAGCAGGATCAGAAGAAGGAAGGTCCCCGCATCGTGATCGTGCGCCCGGACAGCAGCGCGAGCTACGGCACCGAGACGGTCCGCTGGCGCGTCGTGGGTGACAGTTTGGCGCTCGCCCTGGGCGGCGAGTGGGTCAACTACAAGCTCAAGCTGAAGGGCAAGAATCTCACGCTCTCCGGCGGCGACCTCCAGGACCCGGTCGATTTCCAGCTGGTGGGTCCCCCGACTCCGCGGCCCGACACCGTTCCCGTTCCACCCGACCCCGACACATCCCCCTCTTGAGCAACGGCTAGAGCGACAGGCGGAGCTGCACTCGGCCTGGCGCCAGCACCGTAATCGGCGGTAGCGGCGCGTCCTGGTCGGCCACATGGAGCGCCCCGCCGAATCCGAGACGATGCAGCATCGGCGCCACCGTGGCCCGCGCCTCGGCCGCGCTGTTGCAGCGCTGGCTCAGGTGGGCCAGCACGATCACCCCGAGTCCCGGGTGGTGCAGCTCGGCGAGCAGCTCGGCGGCGGCCCGGTTCGAGAGATGGCCACCCGATCCGGCAATGCGCCGCTGCACCACGGGCGGGTAGCCACTGGTCCGCAGCTGCACTTCGTCGTGATTGGCTTCCAGCACGATGGCCGTCACGTCCCGCAACAGGTAGCGGACGGCGGCCGTCGGACGACCGAGGTCGTAGGCGACCCCGATCGATGCCCCGTCTCCGGCGCGGACCACGATGGCAAGCGGCTCGGCGGCATCGTGGCTGGTAGGGCAGGCCTCGACCACGAAGGGGCCCAGCTCGGCGCGAGCCGTGAGCCCGATCGGCCGATGCCCGGTGTCCCCCATCTCTCCGACCAGGCGGGCCCAGGTGCCGGGCGCGGTCAGCACCGGAACGCCGAGCCGCTGCGCCAGACGGGCGGCACCGCAGGCATGGTCGCCATGTTCGTGGGTGAGGGCGATGCCGGAGACCCGCTCGAGCGCCAGCCCCGCTTGCTCGGCCCGCCGTTCGATCTCGCGGGCGCTGAAGCCGGCATCGATCAGCAGCGCCTTGCCATCGGACTCGACGGCGCAGCAGTTGCCCCGGGAGCCGGAGCCGAGGACATACAGCGTCATCATCGGCCGATTCCCCGCGCGAACATCCGCCGCAGCGACTCGCGCCGCTCCGCGGAAAAAGCCACGTTGCGGCGGGCCAGCACCCGCTCGGCGACCAGGAGAAATCCCTCTTCCGTCATCCGCTCCTCCCCACCACTTCCCCAGGCGAATGGGGGCACGTACTTCGGTGGGTTCCGGCCGCCGAACACGTTGGCTCCGGCAGCGACCACCGTGCCGGTGGCGAGCAGGGTGCCGATGGCCGTCTTGACGTGGTCACCGAAGAGCGTGCCCAGGTTGATCCGGCCGGTCTCGATCCTGGTCCCGCCCGCCTCCAGCCGCACTGAGCCGTAGGTGTTCTTGAGGTTCGACGTCGTCGTACCGGCGCCGAGATTCACCCATTGTCCCACCACACTGTGCCCCAGGAAGCCCTCGTGGCTCTTGTTGCCGTATCCCAGGAACACGCTGGCGGAGATTTCGCCGTGCGCCCGGCAGTGCGGACCGAACGACGAGCCGCGGACGGCACCACCCAGGATCCGCGTCCCCGCGCCGACATAGAGCGGACCCTCGAGCCGCGCTCCGTGGCGGACTTCCGAGCCGGACTCCAGAACCACCGGGCCCTGGCGCACGTCGAACAGGACGCCGGGCTCCACCAGCGCCTCCCGGCAGCGGACGTCGGCTGGCTCACCCAGGACCAGGCTGCCTTCCGGCACCGGTCCAGCAGGAGCGGCGCGGAAATCGGCGCAATCGCCCGGGAGCAATTGCTCGAGCGCGGTGACCAGGTCGTACGCGCCGTGCAACAGCATTCCCTCGATCTCCAGCGCTGGCCCCTTCTCTGACGGGCCCTCCCACCGCTCGCCGGAGGGAACGATCCAGCCCACCGTGCTCGCCTGGTGGACGAGCCGCCGATGCTGATCGCCGGGGACTACCCGAGCGCCGGTCGGCGCGAATCGGGAGAGCCCCACGACGGCGGGCCCGTCGATGGGACCCACAGCCCGGACCGGAGGCGCGTCACCGTCGTGAAAGCCGTCGACGTGACTGCCGAGAATCGCCGCCGCGTCCGCGTCCAGGGCGGCCTCCCAGCGCTCGCGGATCCGCCAGGCGCCGGCCCTGAGCTCGCTGACCGGCCGCACCCCGGCGAAGGGAGCCCACGCCGCGTTTGCGGGCTCCGGCTCGAGCAGATAAAGCTGAGTCACGACTCCACGTCACGCACCGAGGGCGGCAACGCCTCGAGCAGCTGCTTCATCTCCGCCGCGCGCTCGGCCGCCATCACCAGGATCCGCCCGTTGGCGTGCACCACGATCAGCTCCTGCACGCCGCTCAGGACGATCGGCTCGCGGTCGGACCACACGATGCAGTCGTGGGAATCGTGCAGCACCGCCTCGCCCACGACCACGTTTCCGTTCGGGTCCTTGGGCCGGACCCGCGCCAGCGCCTGCCAGGTCCCGACGTCGTCCCAGGCAAAGGCGCCGCTGACTACGGCCACCGCGTCGCTCCGCTCCAGCAGTCCGACGTCGATCGAGATCGGCGTCACCTCCCGGAAGAACTTCGGCACGTCGCCGGCGAAGAGCGCGGGAAGGGCGGGCGCCACCTCAGGCGTGTGCCGGGCCACCTCGTCGAGCAGGCGCCGGGCAGTCCAGGCGAAGAGGCCGCTGTTCCACAGGGCGCCGGCGGCCATTAGATCGAGCGCCGTTGCCGCGTCCGGCTTCTCGGAAAACCGCGCGACCGTGCGCGCGGTCTCGTCCAGCGGAACTCCGGGTACCAGATAGCCGTAGC
This sequence comes from Gemmatimonadales bacterium, assembly GCA_036265815.1. Taxonomy (NCBI): domain Bacteria; kingdom Pseudomonadati; phylum Gemmatimonadota; class Gemmatimonadia; order Gemmatimonadales; species Gemmatimonadales bacterium. The sequence continues at coordinate 4,234 of DATAOI010000088.1, read as the reverse complement.
CGGTCTCGGGACGGGACGGCACCACCCCGACGCTCACAAGGCGGTCGTGCCGCCGGGCAGCCGTGAGCGCGGTGTCGGCCACCCGGCGGAACGCGGCCGCGTCGCCCACCGCCCAGTCGGCATGGAGCGAGAGCACTTCGGCATCGGGGTCGCGCCGCTGCGCCTCGTAAGTGGCCCAGATGAGCGCGGGGGCGGTCGAAGCCGCGCGTGGCTCGACCAGCAGGTTGGTGGATGAGAGCTTCAGCAGCTGCTGCAGCCGGGCCGCCAGCCCCTCGCCGGCGACCACCAGGATCCGATCCCGCGGAATCAATCCGGTGAGTCGCTCGACCGACTCCTCCGCGCTCGAGATCGACCCGGCGAGCGGGAGCAACTGCTTGGGCTGCCGTGGAGTGCTGAGAGGCCAGAAGCGGGTGCCCGAGCCTCCGGCGAGGAGCACGGCCCACCTCACGGGTGGAGGGCCCCGCGCCAGAGTGCCCAAGCGAGCAACCTGCGGAAGGCGATCACGATGGGCCGGAAGTTAGAGCAGCGCCGCGAGCGACGGGCGATGCTGCCGCAGATCGAAGAGCAGAGGTCCGATGTCCGCCTCGGGCGACGCGAGGACGGCCAGCCAGTCGCCGGTCCCGACCCGAGCCACCAGCAGCAGGCCGCCCTGGAACTCGAGCACGCCCGTGCTCAGCTCCCCGAGCGAGGCGCCGGCGCCCAGCCGTCCCGCGTGCTGCCCGAGTGTGGCGGCGAGCGCGGCAAGCGTCTCCGGCTCGAACGGTCCGGCGGACTGCTCGATCGGAAGGCCGTCGCCGCTGAGCAGCAGCACGCCGCTCACTCCGTCTCGCGCGGCGAGGCGCTGAACCACCGCTCCAAGACCGCTCATCGGGTGTGCGCACCTCCGGATCGGGGAATGGTGCGCAACGTAGGGACCGCATCAGGCGAAGTCAAGAAATGGTTTGAGGTTGACCGCTCTCTCTCCGGCCCTTAACGTTCCCGCTCACATGCACAGACTCCGTCTCCAAACGCTCCTGCTGTCGCTGGCGCTCGCCGCCGGGTGCAGTGACGCGAACAGCCTCCCCGACCCGACCATCGAGAATGCGGTGCACACCGTGACGATCGGCGCCCTGGTGGGCACGCCGATCAGCACGCCAAGCGCCTACTCGGTCGTGGACAGCGCCGTGCGGGTCGACCAGACGCCCGACTTCGAGTTCGCCTACAACGTGCAGGGCCCGGACAGCCAGAAAGTGTTCCTGCCGCGGGCGGCGCTCGGGCTGGTCTCGGGCACCACGGCCAACCCCGGGCTGCAGGCCCGCAGCGAGAGCTTCGACGGAATAACCGAGGCGCAGAGCAACGGATACGTCACCGATTCAGCGGTGCCGGTGAGTATAGGGCAACGCTTCATGCTGCGCTCCCGGGTGGTCTGCACCTCGCTGGGGGTTCCGCTCTACGGCAAGTTGGAGGTCCTCGACCTGGACAACAAGAGCATCACGTTCAAGGTGCTGGTCGACCGGAACTGCGGCTACAAGGGCCTCAAGCCCGGTCTCCCGGGCAACTGATCGTCCGTGATCGACCTCAAGCGACTGCGCCAGGATCCCGATGGGAGCCGCGCGAGCCTGCTGCGGCGCGACCCCGCCCTGAGCGTCGCGGTCGATGCCATCCTGGAGCTGGACCGCCAGCGCCGCGAAATGTTGCTCCGGGTGGAGACGCTCAAGGCCGAGCGCAACGTGGCAACCGAGGAAGTGGCGCGGCGGAAACGGGACAAGCAGCCCGCCGACGAGCTGATGGCTCAGCTCAAGGCGTCCGGTGAGGAGGTGAAGACGCTCGATGGGCGGCTGCGCGACATCGAGAGCGCGCTGGATGAGCGTGCCATCGCGCTGCCCAACTTTCCCTCCGAGCTCGTCCCCACTGGCGATGCCTCGGCCAACCGGGTGCTGCGCACCTGGGGCGAGCCACCCCGACTCGACTTCGAGCCCAAGCCGCACTGGGAGCTGGGCCAGACGCTGGGCATCCTCGACATGCCGGCCGGCGCCAAACTGACCGGCTCGGGCTTCCCCCTCTTTCGCGGGATGGGGGCTCGCCTTGTCCGCGCGCTTGCCGGGTTCATGCTCGATCTCCATACCCGGGAGCACGGGTACATCGAGATCGCGCCGCCCTATCTGGTGAACCGCGCCTCGCTCACTGGCACCGGCCAGCTGCCCAAGTTCGAGGAAGATCTCTACGCCGCCCCGGCGGACGATCTCTTCCTCATTCCCACGGCCGAAGTTCCCGTCACCAATGTTCATCGGGACGAGATCCTCGAGGCCGCCGATCTGCCCCGCGGCTACGTGGCCTGGACTCCCTGCTTCCGGCGGGAGGCCGGGGCTCATGGTAAGGACACCCGCGGCCTCATCCGGGTACACCAGTTCGACAAGGTCGAGCTGGTGCGCTTTGCCCGGCCCGCCGACTCGGCCGCGCAGCACGAGCTCATGACCGGACACGCCGAGACCGTGCTCCAGCGACTGGGGCTCCCGTACCGGGTGCTCGAGCTTGCCACCGGGGACACCGGCTTCGCCAGCGCCCGAACCTACGATCTGGAGGTCTGGGCCGCCGGCGTGGGCGGGTGGCTCGAGGCCTCGAGCTCGAGCACCTTCACCGATTTCCAGGCCCGCCGGGCCAACATCCGCTTCCGGCCGGAGCCAAGGGCCAAGCCGGAGTTCGTGCACACGCTCAACGCATCGGGCGTCGCCTTTCCGCGCACTATCATCGCCCTCCTGGAGAACAACCAAACGGCCGACGGGTCGGTGCGGGTGCCGGAGGCGCTCAGACCGTACCTCGGCGTCGACCGCCTCGCTCCCAGTGCGTAGCGACAGGCTGCAGCGGCTCGCACCCACCTTGGCGGTAGGGCTCGTGGCCCTGCTCGCCGGCCTGAGTCTGGGCACCGGGCTCCTGGTGCTCCGCCATTTTCGCTCCGACGCCTATGCCACCAGCCGGCTTTATTCCGGCGTGTTCGGCGGCCTCAACAATCCGCGGCCGGGCGCGGAGGCGGAGGCGCTGCTTCGGCTGGGCGCTCAGGTGCGCGCGCTCGGCCTGCCGCTGGTGGTCACCGATCGCACCGGCCGCGTCACCGCCGTGGCCAACCTGCCCTTCGAGGCGCCACCGGACGACCCGCGGATCAAGGCGCTGGTGCGGCGACTGGACCGGCAGAACCCACCGATTGTGGACGAGGCAATCGGCACGGTGCACTACGGACCGCTCCCGGCGCAGCGGAATCTGACCGCGCTGGCGGTGCTGCAGGGTCTCACCATCGCGATCATGGTGGCGGTCGCCGTCTTCGCCTACCGGAGCGCGATGTCCGCCCAACGAGACCGGCTCTGGGTCGCCATGGCGCGAGAGGCCGCGCACCAGATGGGCACGCCGCTCATGAGCCTGCAAGGTTGGATCGAGCGGGTGCGCACCCACGCAACCCCACCGCCCGATCTGGCCGAGCACCTGTCGGCAGACGCGGAGCGGCTGGAGCGGGTGGCCCAGCGGTTCGAGCGGATCGGCAATCCCGCCAAGCGCGAGCCGATCGGGCTCGGCGCGCTGGCCGACCGCGTGGCCCGCTACTTCCGGCCCCGGCTCCCGCGCCGGGCCAACCCCATCGAGCTCAAGCTGGAGGCCCCGGGGATGGGACCCATGGTCGTCGGGGACGCGGTGCTGCTCGAGTGGGCGCTGGAGTCGCTGGTGAAGAACGCCATCGACGCACTGCAGGGACGCCGCGGCACGATTATCCTGCGGGTCGGAGCCGAGCAGGGGATGGGCGAGATCCGGGTGATCGACGATGGACCCGGCGTCGCGCGCGAGGTGCGGCGCGCCATCTTTCAGCCCGGCATCAGCAGCAAGCAAGGTGGCTGGGGGATCGGACTCGCCCTGTCGCGGCGCGTGGTGGAAGACGCGCATCGCGGCACATTGGCGTTGGAGCAGACGGACAAGGGAGCCAGTTTCGTGATTCGCATTCCATTGGCGGCGCAGGCGGCATGATCGATACCTCCGGACCGGAGCTGCAGCACGCGCTCAACCCGGCGCAGCGCGAGGCGGTGGAGCACGTCCACGGCCCGCTCCTGGTGCTGGCCGGTGCCGGGTCGGGTAAGACCCGGGTGCTCACCGCCCGGATCGCCCTGCTGATCGACCGGCACGGCGTGCCGCCCGAGCGGATCTTCGCCGTGACCTTCACCAACAAGGCCGCGGGCGAGATGAAGGAGCGGGTGGGCCGCTTGCTGGCCCGGGATCC